>NZ_LZKD01000083.1:0-1010 GCF_001668695.1 Mycobacterium sp. E2497 | reverse complement strand
GCGGCGGCGCACCGGTTCGCCCCCGAGGTGCAGGTGGTGCTGTGCGCGGGCGCCCCCGACACTGCGGAGATCGCCGACGAGATCCGGTCCGCGGTGGAACGGCTGACCGACCACCGGCAGGGCGTGTTCTGGATCAGGGAGATGCTGCCCATCGGCGAGATCCGCGAAATACTCTCGGCCGCAACGGTTTTCGTCTGTCCATCGGTGTATGAGCCGCTGGGTATCGTGAACCTGGAGGCGATGGCGTGCGCGACGGCCGTGGTGGCGTCCGATGTCGGGGGGATACCCGAGGTGGTCGTCGATGGGGTGACGGGTTCACTGGTGCATTACGACGCCGGCGACCCGACCGGCTACGAGGCGAGGCTGGCCGAAGCGGTCAATGATCTCGTCGCCGACTCCGAGAAGGCGAAGCGCTACGGCGAGGCGGGACGCCAGCGCTGCGTCGAGGAATTCTCCTGGGCCCGCATCGCCGAGCAGACCCTGGACATCTACCGAAAGGTGTGTGCGTAGCGGCGGCCGTCCGCCGGCACGTCTCAGCTGGAGCTCGTGACACCCTTGAGTTCGTCACCGAGGGCTGCGGCTTCGTCGGGCGTCAGCTCGACGACCAGTCGACCGCCACCCTCAAGTGGTACCCGCATCACGATGCCGCGCCCCTCCTTGGTTGCTTCCAGAGGACCGTCGCCGGTCCGGGGCTTCATCGCCGCCATCGAGTGCTCCCTCCAGGTTCGAGCTGGCCCGCCTTTGCGGACCTGGTCGGCGCCGAGCATGCCCCGCCAGCGATTTTCCAGCCATACCCGACATCGAACTGCCAAATCACCCCCCCATTGTTCCCTATCCAGGTCACGAGTTGTACAAAGACCCGGCTCTGCGGGCTTAGCGGGCGGCTGAACCCGACCGCCCGCCCCGCATCGTCACCGGGCAGAACCTGATTGCCCGCCTCCTCAGCGGGCCGCAGGCGGCCCGCTGAGGAGGCGGGCAATCAGGTTCTGCCCGGTGACGATGCGGGCCGG
>NZ_LZKD01000082.1:0-7512 GCF_001668695.1 Mycobacterium sp. E2497 | reverse complement strand
CTTTCGGGGGCATCGCCGCCGCCGCCTTTTCCTCCAGCTCATCGAATCTGATCGGGTATTGCGGCTGATTGCCGTGCAGCGATTGGTCGTACAGCTCGGTTTGGTAGTCGGCGAAGGCCATGACCGTGCAGTACCCGACGCCTCGAGGGCCAAACGAATCGGTCGCCTAGGGTCGCGCCGCGCGCACCGCCTCCGCCCGGGCCATCAGCCCGGCGCCGCCGGGCAGCGCGCCCACGACTGTGCGGGCCAACCGGTCGCGCCTGCGGACGCCGTCGGACCTGGCCTTGCCGGTGCGCAGGTGGCGCCAGCCCAGGCCGGCCCACGACGCCGCGACGGCTGCGTCGGTCACCCCGCCGCGCGCCCGGCGCCGGTCGACCGCGGCCAAGCCGAGCGCGGTGGCCGAGTGCACCGCGTCGACCCAGACGCCCGCCGCCAGCACCTCCGGGCCAGGGTTGACGCCTGAGAGCAACGCCTGGCCGAGATGGCGGGCGCCCAGGATGCGGGTGACGACGAGCGCCTTGCGGTCGACTTCCACCCCGTGGATGTGATCCAGCACCCCGGACGGGGCGGCCAGCAGCACGGCGCCCCAGCCCGCGCGCAGGACTTCAATGAACCGAACCTTCATGCGATGTGGATAGCCCGCGCGCGAAGGACCCAACCCGGTCGATGAACCGGTCGAAGAAGGCCGCCGCGTCCACGTCGACGCCGATCAGCGCGTTGGGCTCCCGCCGGCCCGACCAGTCGGTGACCGTCATGGCGCGGGTCAGGGTCCCCGTCAGCTCGATGTCCACCGTCGCGGGACGGGTGGCGACGAGCCCCGGGTCCAGCGCCACGGCGGCGGCCAGCGGATCGTGCAGATGCGCCTGGTATCCGTGGCCGATCTCGTGGTAGGCCTCCAGGTAGAACCGCATCGCGTCCTCGATCACCCGGATCAACCGGTTGGACGCCGTCGAGCGGGTGCCGGGCTCGTCGTCCGCGCTCATCGGCGTCGCGCTCGATCCGGCGGTGGCCGCCAGCCTGGCCAGGTGGTCCGGCGTCATCGCCACCTTGCGGGTCAGATCCAGGCCGCACAGCACCGGAAGGCGCTCTTGCCCAACGACTTCGGGGTCCCAGGCGGCCAGCACCTCGGCCGCGGCCTCGGGGTCCACGCTGATGTTCCATTCGGCCACCGCGGTGGTGTTGCCCCGGTGATCGTAGGAACCGCCCATGACGACCAGCCGGCGCAGCAGCGTCGGCAGCGCCGGCTCGGCGCGCAGCGCCAGCGCCAGATTGGTCAGCGGGCCGGTCGCCACGCCGACGAGCTCGCCGGGGAAGGCATGGGCGGCGCGCACCCAGGCGGTTGCCGAGTCGTGACTCGTGAGCCGCCCATCGGTGGGCGGCAGGTCGGCGTAGCCCAAACCCCTGGGGCCGTGCACCTTCGACGGCAGGCGCATCGGACCGGTCAGGGTCTCGCCGGAGCCCTTGGAGACCGGGACGCCGGTGACGCCGCACAGCTGCAGCAGGCCCAGGTTGTTCTCGCAAACCTGTTGCACCGCAACGTTTCCCCCGGTGGAGGCGATGCCGACCACATCCGCGTCCGGGCTGGCGAACAGATACATCAGCGCCAGCGCATCATCGACGCCGGTGTCGACGTCGACGAAGACGGGAGCGTTCATTGGGTCCAACATACTCATTTCGGCGACTAGGCTGACACGATGCCAACGACGTCGGAGCCCCCCGAGGGGAATGATCTAACGCCGCACTTCGACGATGTGCAGGCGCACTACGACTTGTCGGACGACTTCTTCCGGCTATTCCTCGACCCGACGCAGACCTACAGCTGCGCCTACTTCGAGCGCGACGACATGACGCTGGAAGAAGCGCAGATCGCCAAGATCGATCTCGCCCTGGGCAAACTTGGGCTGCAGCCGGGCATGACGTTGCTCGACGTCGGCTGCGGTTGGGGCGCCACCATGATGCGCGCGTTGGAAAAGTACGACGTGAACGTCATCGGCCTCACCCTGAGCCGCAACCAGGCCGAGCACGTCGAGCGACTGATCGCCCAGTCCGAGAGCCCGCGTTCGGCCCGTGTCCTGCTGCAGGGCTGGGAGCAGTTCGACGAGCCCGTCGACCGGATCGTCAGCATCGGCGCCTTCGAGCACTTCGGGCACGAGCGCTACGACGCGTTCTTCACCCTGGCGCACGACCTGCTACCCGCCGACGGCGTGATGCTGCTGCACACCATCACCGGGCTGCACCCGACGGAGATGGCGGAACGCGGCATGCCCATCTCGTTCACGTTCGCCCGATTCATCAAATTCATTGTGACCGAGATCTTTCCGGGTGGGCGGCTACCGTCGATCCAGATGGTCCAGGAGCGCGCGACCGCGAACGGCTTCACGGTGACCCGCGTGCAGTCGCTGCAGCCGCACTACGCGAAGACCCTCGACCTCTGGGCCGCCGCGCTGCAAGCCCACAAGGACGAGGCGATCGCGGTGCAGTCCGAGGAAGTCTACGAGCGGTACATGAAGTACCTGACCGGTTGCGCCGACGCATTTCGGGTCGGATACATCGACGTCAATCAGTTCACCTTGCAGAAGTGACTACCAGTGCACCCGACCCTTACGGCCACGCCGAGGCGAACGTGATGACCAGGACGTCGCGCTGCGCGGGGCCCGAGCCGTCGATCGGCCGGATCGGGGAGACTCCGTGCAGGGTGCGGCGGTCGTCGCCCAGCATCAGCGTGCCCGGCTCGACCAGCGTCGTCGCCAGCAACTGACGCCCGTCCAGGTCGCACACCGTGCTCTCGCCGCCGATGGCGTTGCGCCGCCCGACCAGCAGCGAGCTGACCAGGGTGACGCCGTCGCGGTGCATGCCCTCGGGCGTGGGCTGGGCGCCCTCGTCGGTCGACGACCGGATCCGGAACGGATGCACCTTGACGTTCCAGTCCGCCACGTCGTCAAGCACCGCCGCCACCCGGGCCAACAACCCGATCAGCTTGTGCAGCAACCGATCCCGGGCGAACGCGTCGGTCAGCGGCTCAAAGTCGCGGTCCCTGCCGATGTAGAGGGGATTGGAGTCCTCCGGCTGCGCGAACGTGGTCCTGGGCATCGGGCGCAGCAGCCCGTCCTGAACGGAGTACTGGCCGTATCGGCGTTGCCGTTGGACCCCCAGCTCCGCCGCGTACGGGTCGGGGACCAGGTCCTGCCAGTGCCGGGCGAACCGGGTCCACTCCTCGCGGCCGGCGCCCAGGCTTCGCGTCACGTCGAACGCGCTCATCACCGCCGCGCCCGTCGTGGCGACCAGCCGGGTCGCCGCGGCCGCCGGGTCGGCGTCCGCCCGCGTCTGGGAAAGAATCCGGGTCATCGCGCCGGAATACCGCAATCGGGTGGGCCCGAAACGTTGTGCTGCCGTGTCAGTCTCGGCCGGGCAGCCGCGTCGTGACCTCTTGGACCAGCCACGTGTTGCCGTCGGGATCGGCGAAGGAGAAGTACGACTGGTAACTGGTGTGCTCGGGATCGGGCCCGGGCAGCCGTGCTTCGGCCGGGAACGGCACGCCGTGCCACATGTCGCTCGCGCCGACGCCGCGGCGGAGGAGGTCGTCATGGGCCGCTTCGATGTCGGAGACGGTCAGCACCGCCTGGGCCGAGCCGGGCGCCGACGGGGTGATTCCGTCGCCGAACGTGACCGAGCAGGACGAGCCCGGCGGCGTGAACTGGACGACCCGGACGCCATGTCCTGGCGTGGTGTCGCCGTCAAAGCGCCACCCCAGGCTGTCGTAGAACTGTCTCGCGCGGTCAACGTCCGATACGGGGACGACGTGGACCTCGAGGTGCATGCCGACCATTGTCCCCGCGCCCGGGGGCGGGACTCAAACGCGGTCCCGCCTACCAATGCACGCCGGGTACCAACCGCACCAGCCGCTTGACTCCCCGCGGTGTCCGGATGCCGCCGGTGACCGCGCGGACCGGCCGCCTCGGCTTGCGCGGCGCCGGGGTGGCCGCGGGTGGTTCGGTGGGCAGGCCGCGTGCGGCGGCCGAGTCGGGGTACCCCAGGTAGAGCTGGTGCAGGATGCGCCGCGACGTCCGCGGCGCGAAGTAGTGGCCGACCTCGGCGAGCGTGCCCAGCGGGGTGTCGATGCGCGCGGGCTTCTCGACCAGGCCGCGGACCACCATCGCGGCCGCGTGCTCCGGGCTGATCGCCGGCACCGGGTTGAGCCGGTGCGACGGCGCGATCATCGGCGTGCGAACCAGCGGCATATGGATGTTGGTGAACGTGACGTGGTCGGACAGCGTCTCGGACCCGACCACGTCGGCGAACGCGTCCAGCGCCGCCTTGGTGGGCAGGTACGAGCTGTACTTCGGGTTGCGGGCCTGCACGCCGGCGCTCGAGACGTTGACCACGTGGCCGAAACGGCGTTCGCGCCAGTGCGGCAGCAGCGCCAGCACCATCCGCACCGCGCCGAAGTAGTTGACCGCCATCACCCGTTCGTAGTCGTGCAACCGATCGGTCGAGTTGACCACCGAGCGGCGGATGGACCGCCCGGCGTTGTTCACCAGGTAGTCGACGTGGTCGAAGCGGCCCAGGATGTCCTTGATGGTGTGTTCGACCGAGGTGGAATCGGTGACGTCGCAGGTGAACGCGTGCGCGTCGCCGCCGCCCGCGCGGATCTCGGCGACCAGTTGATCCAGCGCGTCGGCGCTGCGGGCCAGCGCGAAGACCGTCGCGCCGCGCTCCGCGACCGCGATCGCCGCCGCCCGGCCGATCCCGCTGGATGCGCCGGTGATGATCACGTGCCGGCCGCGCAGCGGATCGTTACGGCGGGCGCGGTCGGGGTCGAGGTGCTCGGCCCAGTACCGCCACAGCTGTGGCGCGTAGCCGGCGAACTCCGGAACCTCGATCCCGGTGCCCGCCAGGGCTTCCCGGGTCTTGTCGCTGACGAAGGTGGGCTTGAGGTCGACGAGGTCGAAGACCTCGGCCGGGATCCCCAGCTGGGTGGCCGCCATGTTGCGCAGCACCCGGGCGCGCCCGCGCGCCTTCAGCAGCGGGGCGGCCACCGAGCCGGGCAGCGACCCGCGGGCCGGGGGCAGGCCGGCCGCCTTGGCGACGCCGCGGTAAATCCCGCGTAGGCCAACGGTTTTGGGCGCGGTGAGGTGGAACGCCTGACCGTCGCGCCCCTCGGCGTGCATGAGCGCGACGAGCGCGTCGACGACGTAATCGACCGGCACGATGTTGGTGCGGCCGGTGTCGGGCAGCAGGATGGGCGTCAGCTTCGGCAGGACGGCCAGCGCCGACAAGACGCCGAAGAAGTAGTACGGCCCGTCGACCTTGTCCATCTCGCCGGTGCGCGAGTCGCCCACCACCACCGCCGGGCGGTAGATCCGGTAACGCAGCCCGGGCGTCGAGCGCACCAGCTGTTCGGCCTCGAACTTGGTCCGGTGGTACGGGGTCGGCAGCTGCTGGCCGACGTCGAAGTCGTCCTCGGTGTACTCGCCGGGGAAGTCGCCCGCCACCGCGATCGAGGACACGTGATGCAGCGTCGCGCCCAGGCGCCGCGCCAGCTCGATGACGGCGCGGGTCCCTTCGACGTTGACGGCCTTCTGCTCGGCCTCGCCGGCGGTGATGTCGTAGACGGCGGCGCAGTGCACGACGTGGTCGACCGGGCCCAGCTCGGCGAGGGTCTCGTCGGTCAGGTCCAGCTCCGGTAGCCCGGCGACCAGCGGTTTGGCCCGCTCGCCCCATTTGGCCGCCAGCCGCTCGAAGCGGCCCAGCGACTGCCGGCGCACCAGCACCCACACCTGCGCGTCGGCCCGGGTCTCCAGCAGACGATCCACGACGCGGCGACCAATAAACCCGGTACCGCCGGTAACGACATACCGCATGGAGCCATCGTGGCGGGTGGTCGGGGGCCCCGTCAACCCAGCGGCGATCGCAAGCGCGGCGTGAGCCGGGCGCGGCGGGTCGCCACCATCAACCCAGTGGCGATCGCAAGCGCGGCGTGAGCCGGGCGCGGCGGGTCGCCACAATCAACTAGCTGTGGAAGTCGCGGATGCCGTCCCAGTCCACCAGAGTCCAGCCGGTCATCGGGTTACCCGTGATCACCACGCGCCCGATGTTGGGCAGCGGGTGACTGGTCAGCAGGGTGTCCTTGGCGTTCCTCGCGTTCATCAGCGTCCAGTACTCGATGGCGAACTTGTGCGAGAACACCACCGGATTGTGCTGGCCGCTGTTGTAGACCTTTTGGATGGCCGCGGTGAATCCGTCGTTGAACTGCTTGCCGTTGATCGACCCGGGGATGCTGTCCTGGACGTCGCCCCTGAGCCAGTCCGCCGGGGCCAGCAGGTACGTCGCGTTCTCCTGGGCAACCGGCTTGCCCTCGAACCAGCCGGCGTTGATCTCCTGGATGCCTTGCAATACCTCGACCTGCTTGCCCAGTTCGGCGGCCAACGGCGCGGCGGTCTGCTGGGTTCGGGCCATGGTCGAGGCGTAGATGCCGTCGTAGTCCTTGTGGCCCGCCTGGTGGGCGACCTGCTGGGCCTGCCCCTTGCCCTCCGGGCTCAGGCCGGGACCCGGCACCGAGGTGTCGATGATCCCGCTGGCGTTGGCTTCGGACTCGGCGTGCCGGATGAACGTCACCGTGATGCTGCGTGCCTGCGGCGATCCGCCACAGGCGCCGACGATTACGGCCGCGGTGAGCGCCGCGACCGCCTTCGACACATTCCGGACCAACCTGCGCTTCGGCATGTCGATAGCCTGCCCTGCCGACGGCTTCGGTGGGAAGGGTTTGCGATGGTTAGGTGGAGAAAATACGTCAGAAGGAGACTCAGATGGCGATTGACCCGAGTGCCGTCGGCGCGGTGACCGAACCCATGCTGTTCGAATGGACCGACCGCGACACCATGCTCTATGCGCTCGGTGTCGGCGCCGGCATCGACGACCTGTCGTTCACCACCGAGAACAGCCACGACATCGACCAGCAGGTGCTGCCCACCTACGCGGTGATCTGCTCCCCGGCCTTCGCCGCGGCGGGCAAGATCGGGACGTTCAACCACGCCCTCCTGCTGCACGGCTCGCAGGGCATCCGGCTGCACGCGCCGCTGCCGCCCGCCGGGAAGCTGTCGGTGGTCTCGGAGGTCGCGGACATTCAGGACAAGGGCGAGGGCAAGAACGCCATCATCGTGCTGCGCGGCCGGGGCACCGACCCCGACTCGGGCGAGCTGATCGCCGAGACGTTGACCACGCTGGTCATCCGCCAGGCGGGCGGTTTCGGCGGATCGCCGGGCCAGCGCCCGATCGCCCCCGAGTTCCCGGACCGCGAGCCGGACGCCCGCGTCGCCCTGCCCACCCGCGAGGATCAGGCCCTGATCTACCGGCTGTCCGGTGACCGCAACCCGCTGCACAGCGATCCCTGGTTCGCCAAGGAGCTGGCCGGATTCCCCAAGCCGATCCTGCACGGGCTGTGCAGCTACGGGGTGGCGGGCCGCGCGCTGGTCGCCGAGCTCGGCGGCGGGGTCGCGGCCAACGTCACGTCGA
>NZ_LZKD01000081.1:0-1171 GCF_001668695.1 Mycobacterium sp. E2497 | reverse complement strand
CTGGACAAGATGTCGGAGAAGATCCCCGGATAGACCCGGGAGAATCGGAATACTTTGTGCAGGATCCGGGAGGAGTACCATGACAGGACTGCTGAGGTTTTAACAACCGTACCTTGTTGACTTTTAGGACCTCACCCTTATTGTTTCAGCTCGATTGGAATCTCACTCATGTCGAAATTGACACGTTTGGCCGCAGGAGCAGCGATCGCCGGAGCGCTCACCGCGGTATCCGGCGGCCTGGGCGACACGGTCGCGCGCTCCGATCCGTCTCTTCCATGTCCGCAGGTCGCGCGTTGCGACCCCGGCTGGGGCGGAGAACCGCTGGCCACACCCGATAGTCCCGCAGCTGTCAGCTCGCCCTCGGGCGGCCAAGCGATGGTCACGCCCGCTAGTCCCGAAGCCGTCAGCGCCCTGTCTGGCGCCCAACCGATGGGCACGCCCGATAGCCCTGGAGTCGTCAGCGGTTTTTCGGGCAGCCAACCGCTGAGCACCCCGGATAGCCCGCATCGCGCACCGGCCCCGAAGCCGTAACGCAGAGAACATTGTGCGGCCCCGGGCCAGGCAGGAGTCGTGAAAAGCTCTATCCCGGTATCTTCGCCGACATCTTGTCCAGAATTGTCGCGGTGGCCGGAGCGCCATTGCCGTATTGGCACACCTGCGCAGTGATGATCACATTGTTCTTCGCGCGCGCCACGTTGGGGCAGATCCAACCGGTGGGCTTCCCGTCCTGCAGTTCCGTCGCGGTCCACGTCAGATCCTTGCCGCCGGCGTCGGTCTTTTGGAATCTCCATCTCGATATGTCGTCTTTGCGGTGCAAAACGGCGTTGTCGCACGAATTTACGGCCTTCGCGAGCGCATTGTCGAGCAACTGAGTCGCTGTTTTCGCGTCGGCTACCGTCGCAACAGCCAGATAGACCGCATGACCTGAAGTGTCCTTTTCCTCCCTGTATTGATTGCTCCGCCATCCGGTATAGGCCACGCCAACCGTGTTGGTGTCCAGCCCGAACAGCGCCGCACAGTCGGGGTTGCCCTCGTCGACGAAGGCGGCCACGGGCGGGGAGGTCGCGCCGGGCGGAGGTTTGGACGCCCAGTTGAGTTTCGCACCGACAATCTCGTTAATCAGGTCTGGCGCCAAGATCAGCGAATCGATGGCGTCGGGGGCCAGGGTGGG
>NZ_LZKD01000080.1:0-41936 GCF_001668695.1 Mycobacterium sp. E2497 | reverse complement strand
CGTCGACGCACTGCCCCGCAACGCGGGCGGCAAGGTGCTCAAGCGGGTGCTGACCAGCCAGGCTTGACACGGTGGTGTTACACCGGTTTTCGTCGCGAAACTGCATTCCGCGACGCGTTCGCCGAGTAATGCCGTCGCCAGTTGCAGTTTCGCGGCGGTTAAAGGCGATACCGGATCAACCGGGAGCTGTTGGCCACCACCGCGACCGACGAGGCGTTGTGCAGGATCGCGGCGAGCACGGGGGACAGCGCCCCGCCGGCGCCGATGATCAGGCCCGCGGCGTTGACCGCGATCGACATGCCGTAGTTCTCCCGGATGACGTCGACGGCGCGGGCGCCGAGATCGCGCACGTCGAGCAGGCGGCGCAGGTCGTCGTTGGCCAGCGCCACGTCGGCGGTCTCGACGGCGACGTCGGTCCCGGCCAGGCCCATGGCGATCCCGATGTCGGCCGCGGCCAGCGCCGGCGCGTCGTTGATGCCGTCGCCGACCATGCCGACCAGGTAGCCCTCGTCCTGCAGCCCGCGGACCACCTCGAGCTTGTCCTCGGGCATCACCTCGGCGCGCCACTCGTCGATGCCCAGCTCCTCGGCCACCACCTCGGCGATGTCCGGGTGGTCGCCGGTGAGCATGACTATCCGGCGAATACCGTTGTCCCGCAGCTCCTTCAGCACATCGACGGCCTCGGGGCGCACCTCGTCGCGCAGGCTGATCAGCCCCACCAGCTTGCCGTCGACCGCGAGCAGCAGCGGGGTCTCCGCCTGGCGCCGCAGCCTGTCCACCCACTCCGACGCCTTCTTGGACACCCGCACCTTTTCGGCGCGCAGCAGCCCGGGACTGCCGAGCAGCAGGGTGCGGCCGTCGGCCCAGGTCCGCATGCCCAGACCCACCAGCACTTCGCACTCCTCGTGCGGCGGGATGGTGATGTGGCGTTCCTCGGTCGAGCGGATCACCGCCTCGGCCAGTGGGTGCCGCGAATGGATCTCCGAGCTGGCCGCATACGCCAGCACCTGCTCGGGCTCCCAATCCTTGTGCAGGGCGATGATATTGGTGACCACGGGGCGGCCGACGGTCAGCGTGCCGGTCTTGTCGAAGACGATCGCGTCCACCCTGCCGGCCTGCTCGAGGTGCGAGCCGCCCTTGATCAGGATGCCGCGGCGCGCGCCGTTGCCGATCGCGGCGCTGATCGCGGTCGGGGTGGACAGGCCCACCGCGCAGGGGCACGCGATCAGCAGCATGGTCATCGCGCGGCGCACGTCGCCGGTGACCGCCAGGGTGAGGGCGGAGACGACGAACGAGGTGGGAACGAAACGGCGGGAGAAGTTTTCGCCGACGGTCTGGATGGGCGCCCGGTCGTGCTGGGCCTCCTCGACCCGGCTGATGATGCGCCCGATCGCGGTCTGGTTGCCGACGGCCTGGGCGCGCACCACCAGGCGTCCGCGCACCACGACCGACCCGGCGTGCACGTGCGCGCCGACCAGGACGGAGACGGGCAGGTTCTCGCCGGTGATCGCGGACTGGTTGACGATGGCCTCGCCGTCGATCACCTCGCCGTCCACCGGGATCGCGACGTGGTCGTGGATGACCACCTCGTCGCCGATCTGCACGCTGTCGATCGGCACCTGAACCTCGGCCTGGTCGGGCAGCCGGATCCACGCCGTGTCCTGGCTGCCGCGCAGCAGTTCGGAGATGGCCCGCCGGGTCCGTCGCAGGGTGAGGTCTTGCAGGTATTCGCCGATGTTGAGCAGCCACAGCACGGTGAGCGCCACCACGTTCTCGCGCAGCACCAGGCTGGCCACCGTCGCCGCCGATACCAGAGCGTCGGTGCCGGCGCGGCCCGACCGCAGCGAGCGCAGCGCGCCGCGCAGGAACGGGTAGCCGGTGAAGACGGTGACACCGGTGGCCAGGATCCGGCCGTTCGGGCCGAGCAGCGGCGGCCGGGCGAACACGTAGCGGCGCACGCCGAGCAACGCCAGCGCCACACCGCCGACCACCATCCGCAACACGTCGGTGTTGCGGATCTCCGACGAATGCGGCGCGCGTGCCGGGATCAGCTCGGCGGCGACGTGCGCGGCGGAGCCGATCGCGGCCAGCACCGCGGAGCGGTCGCAGCGCCGCGGCGAATACCAGACGACGACGGATCCGGTCCGCGGGTAGGCGTGCACCACGCGCACGCCGTCCTGCTGGGCGACGGACTCCTCGATCGCGACCGCGCGCCGGGAGTCGCAGCGCAGCCACGCGACGGAAACGCGCATGCGCCCGGCGGCATCCGAAATGATCTGCAGCGCAGGGTCTTCCGTGGTCAGGTCGGGGAGGGCGGCGGTGTCGACGGACATGCCCGCGCGATCAGTGGTCGTGCTGGTGGGCGTCGGCGATGGACGGGGTGGGGGCTTCCTCGCCGATGCGTTCGCGGGCCTCGGCCATCACGTCGGCGATCTTGAGCCGGGCCGACTCGGCGGCCTCCTCGGCCTTGCGGGTCCCGCGCAGCCCTAGCTCGGCGGCCGACACCGCGGTCTCGTGCAGGGGGGCCTTGGCCACGGCCTTGCGCACCACCTCGTAGGCCGTCACGCCGACGAGGCCGGTCACCACCGTCGATGCCGCCTTTGCCAAGAGCGCGTATCCCGCCATTGCCCGGACCTCCTCGTCGTCGCAGCGTCAGCTGATGCTCGCTCGACGTTAACATCGAAATATTGCGATATCAATATGAATCGGGGCGGGTGCGCGGGCCTACAGCACCCGGGTGACCTTTTCGGTCTTGATCCTGCGCGGCAGCGCCGACGGGTCGGGATTGGCCACCTGCACCAGCGACGCGCCGACGGCCAGGATCGCCAGCAGCCCTTCCATCAGCTCCGCGGGTCCGGACCACGCGGCGGTGGAGAGGACCCGGTCGGCGGCCGTCAAATCCCTTGCCGCGGCCGATGTCCGGCAATCGGCCAGCACCTCGTCGACCGATCGGCCGGCGAGCGCGGGGCCGGGATGGCGTTCGGCGACGATCTGGTCGCCGTGCACCCGGACGGCCGTGGCGTAGTCGGTGACGCCGATCGGCAGGTCGGGGGCCGGGCGGCCGAAGGGGTCCAGCGAGAGCACTGCCACCTCACCCCCCGATGCCGCCACGGCGGCGTCCGCCTCGTCGAGCCGTTCGGCGGTGCACAGCGCCACGTCGGAAGGCCCCGCGAACACCGCCTCCGCGCCGATCCACCACACCCCGAACAGCGCGGCCGCGGTCTGCCAGTGCGCGGGCAGCAGGATCGCGACCCGGCTGCCCGGCCCGGCGCCCAGTTCGTCGCGCAACAGGTTGCCGGTCTTGGCCGCCCAGTTGGCCAGCGTCGCTGCGGACAACTCGATCCGCTCGCCGGTCGCGTCGTCGTAGTAGGTGATGCGCGGGCCGACCGGGTCGGCCCGCAGCATCGGCTCGAGGATCGCCCCGGACAGCGTGCTCAGTTGATGCACTCGGGCTTGTCGGAACCGGCGGTCAGGATCGGCGAGGGCGCCGGGACGTTCGGGTCGGGTGCCACCGCGCCGACGTTGGACACCTTGGCGGGCATCACCGTCCCGGTGCCGGACAGCCCCGAGCCGGGGCCGCTGTAGTCGTTGCCGAGCACCACCCGCACCGAGCCCGCCGCGACGGACGGGTCGGCGACCACCGGCAACCCGCCCAGCTCCTTGGACACCTCCTGGGCGCCGAGGTCGTCGGTCTTGGCCGCCCGCACCTGGCTGCCCTTGACGTGGCCGCCGTCGTTGTTGCCGACCGTGCCCGCACCGAATCCCTTGGCGGTCAACACCTGGGATACCGCCGACGCCAGGCCGTTGATGTCGGTGTCGTTGACCACGCTGGCGGTGGTCTTCGCCGGGGTGTAGGCGATCTCCTCGGTCTTACCCTGCTCCTGGTCGTGCAACAGCCCGTTGACCCAGTCCTGGACCTGATGCGGGTCCACCCGCACCACGCTCTGCATCCCGTCGTCGCTCCAGCCGGCCCCGTCCAGCACCGGGATGGTGGCGAACGCGACGTTGCCGCCGGCCAGTTTCTGCATCTGCTGGACGAAATCCATGACGTCCCAACCCTGCGAGATCACCACCGAGCGCTGCACGGCCGCCTCCAGCCGTTTGAGCGTCGTGGGGCTGGACAGCGTCTTGCCGGAGATGACGCGGTGGGCCAGCGAGGCCATCACCACCTGCTGGCGCACCACCCGGTCGAGGTCGCCGCGCGGCAACTCGTGGCGCTGGCGGACGAAGCTGAGTGCCTCGGGCCCGTCGAGCCGCTGCGGTCCGGCCGGGAAGTCGGCACCCGAAAGCGGTTCGAACACCGGCTCTTTGAGGCAGACGTCCACGCCGCCGAGCGCGTCGGTGATCAAGGAGAAACCCAGCAGGCCGATCTCGGCATAGTGGTCGACGGTGACGCCGGTGAGGTCGGCGACGGTCTTGATCAGGGCCTCGCGCCCGGCCTCGGTGCCTTGCGCCGCCGCGTCCTCGGCGGAGTCGCCGGCCTTGACCAGGCTGGTGCGCTTGGCCTCGCGGGTCTGGCCGTAGACGCCGTTGATCTTCGTCTTGCCCAGCCCGGGGGCCGCGACGTAGGAGTCACGGGGGATCGAGATGGCGGTCGCCGACTTCCCGTTGTTGGGGATGCGGATCAGGATGATCGTGTCGGTGTTGGTCGCTTCCTCGTCGCCGGCCCGCAGGGTGGCCAGTTCCTCTTGAGACAAGGGGTTGCCGTGCGCGTCGGTGCGGCTGTCGAGGCCGACCAGCAGGATGTCGATCGCGCCGTCGTCGCCGCCCTTGCCCAGCGAAGGTGCGGACATGTGAAAGATGCCGTCCTCGAACGACCGGACGTTGCTCCACGCGAGCCCGGTGCCGAGCACGACCGCGAGCGTGAGCGCGGTCGCAATCACACGAATCACACGATGCACTCCCATCCCATTAGATTACTTGCGACCCACACGCTTCGCGGGTAGCGAAGCACCGCGCGCCCCGGCGTTCGCCCGCGCTTTCCCGGGCATGCCAGACTCAGACCATGTCGAGCAGGATCGTGATCGCCGGTGCCGGGGGCCAGCTGGGTGGGTTTTTGCGCTCGCTGGCGGCCGGTAAGGACCGCGACGTCCTGGCGCTGACGTCGTCGCAGTGGGACATCACCGACCCCGCCGCCGCCGAGCGCGTCGTCCAGCGCGGCGACGTGGTGATCAACTGCGCGGCCTATACCGACGTCGACGGCGCCGAGAGCGACGAGGCCGGCGCCTACGCCGTCAACGCCACCGGCCCCGAGAACATCGCCCGGGCCTGCGCGCGCGCCGGCGCCCGGTTCATCCACGTCTCCACGGACTACGTCTTCGACGGTGACTTCGGCGGCGCGCCGCCGCACCCGTACGAGCCCAGCGACCAACCCGCCCCGCAGAGCGTGTACGGCCGCAGCAAGCTGGCCGGGGAGGAGGCCGTGCTGGCGGCGCTGCCGGAGGCCGTCATCGTCCGGACCGCCTGGGTCTACACCGGCGGTGACGGCAAGGACTTCGTCGCCGTGATGCGCCGGCTGGCCGCGGGGGACGGCCCGGTGCGGGTGGTCGATGACCAGGTCGGGTCGCCGACCTACGTGGGCGACCTGGCGGCCGCGCTGCTGCAGGTCGCCGACGATCACGTGCCCGGGCCCATTCTGCACGCCGCCAACGAGGGCGCGGTGTCCCGCTTCGAGCAGACCCGGGCGATCTTCTCCGAGTGCGGCGCCGACCCGGCCCGGGTGCAGCCGGTCAGCACCGCCGAGTTTCCCCGCCCCGCGCCGCGCCCCAGCTACTCCGCGCTGTCGGGGCGGGAGTCCGCCGCGGCGGGCCTGCGGCCGTTAAGGCCGTGGCGCGCCGCACTTGTCGCGGCGCTGGCCGCCGCCGATCGACCGTTACCCTCTACGCGTGACTGACGTCCTGCCGGTCGTGACGGTGACCTACTCACCGGGCCCACACCTCGAGCGATTCCTGGCCTCGTTGTCGCTGGCCACCGAGCGGCCCGTGTGCGTGGTGATGGCCGACAACGGCTCCACCGACGGGACCCCGCAGGCCGCGGTCGAGCGCTACCCCAACGTGCGGCTGTTCCACACCGGGGCCAATCTCGGCTACGGGACCGCGGTCAACCGCGCGGTCGCCCAGCTCGCCGAGACGCCGGACGTCGACGACGACTGGGTGATCGTGGCCAACCCGGACGTGCAGTGGGGGCCGGGCAGCATCGACGCGCTGCTGGAGGCCGCCACGCGGTGGCCGCGCGCCGGGGCGCTGGGCCCGCTCATCCGTGATCCCGACGGTTCGGTGTACCCGTCGGCGCGCCACCTGCCGAGCCTGGTCCGCGGCAGCATGCATGCCGTCATCGGGCCCATCTGGAAGCGCAACCCCTGGACGGCGGCCTACCGCCAGGAGCGGCTGGAGCCCACCGAACGCCCGGTCGGCTGGCTGTCCGGGTCGTGCCTGCTGGTCCGCCGGTCCGCCTTCGCCCAGGTCGGCGGGTTCGACGAGCGTTACTTCATGTACATGGAAGACGTCGACCTCGGGGACCGGCTCGGCCGGGCCGGCTGGCTGAGTGTCTACGTGCCGTCGGCCGAGGTCCTGCACCACAAGGGGCACTCCACCGGGGACGACCCGGCGAGCCACCTGGCGGCCCACCACAAGAGCACCTATATGTTCCTGGCCGACCGGCATTCGGGGTGGTGGCTGGCGCCGCTGCGCTGGGCGCTGCGGGCCGCGCTGGCGCTGCGTTCCCGCCTGATGGTGCGTGGGGCGCTGCGCACTCGGAGACGGAAACTGGCGGAAGGGCGGCGCGCAGATGGCTAACCCACAAGTCGATGCCGTGATCCTCGTCGGCGGCAAGGGCACCCGGCTTCGGCCGCTGACGCTGTCGGCACCCAAGCCCATGCTGCCCACCGCCGGGTTGCCGTTCCTGACGCACTTGCTGTCGCGCGTCGCCGCAGCGGGCATCGAGCACGTCATCCTGAGCACCTCGTATCAGGCCGCCGTGTTCGAGGCCGAGTTCGGCGACGGGTCCAAGCTGGGCCTGCAGATCGAATACGTCACCGAGGACCGGCCGCTGGGGACCGGCGGGGGCATCGCCAACGTCGCCGACCACCTGCGCCACGACACCGTGATGGTGTTCAACGGCGACGTCCTGTCGGGTGCCGACCTGGGCCAGATGCTCGACTTCCATCGCAGCAACCGGGCGGACGTCACCCTGCACCTGGTCCGGGTGGGCGACCCGCGGGCCTTCGGCTGCGTGACCACCGACGAAACCGGCCGGGTCACCGCCTTCTTGGAGAAGACGCAGGATCCGCCGACCGATCAGATCAACGCCGGCACCTACGTGTTCGCGCGCGACATCATCGACCGCATCCCGCGCGGGCGCGAGGTGTCGGTCGAGCGCGAGGTGTTCCCCGCATTGCTCGCCGATCCGGACGTCAAGGTGTGCGGCTACGTCGACGCCACCTACTGGCGGGACATGGGGACACCGGAGGACTTCGTCCGGGGATCGGCGGACCTGGTGCGCGGCATCGCGCCGTCGCCAGCCCTGCACGGCCACCGCGGCGAGCAGCTGGTGCACGACGGCGCGGCGGTGTCGCCGGGCGCGGTGCTGGTCGGCGGAACCGTCGTCGGAAGGGGCGCCGAGATCGGACCCGGCGTCCGGCTGGACGGCGCCGTGATCTTCGACGGCGTCAAGGTCGAAGCGGGCAGCGTGATCGAGCGCTCCATCATCGGCTTCGGTGCGCGCATCGGTCCGCGCGCGCTGATCCGCGACGGCGTGATCGGCGACGGCGCCGACATCGGCGCGCGCTGCGAGTTGCTGCGCGGCGCCCGCGTGTGGCCGGGGGTGTCGATTCCCGACGGCGGCATCCGCTATTCGTCCGACGTCTGAGGCCCCGAGCTCATCGCGCGGCGCCGCGATACCACTCGATGGTTCGCCGGATGGCCTCCTCGTGGCGCGTCACGGGCAGGGGCCCGAAGGTGTGGTCGAAGGCGGAGTGGTCGACGACCCAGGGTCTTGTCCGCTGATGCTCGAGTTCGGAGTAACCGCGCAGTCGTCGATCGAACAGAGCCATGAGGTGGGTGGTCACGGCGGGCAGCCGGATGGGCCGGAGCGGTCGGCCGGCGACCTTGCCGGCAAGCGCCACGAAGTCCGAAACCGGCAGCGTCACATCGGCCGGCGTGTGCCAGATTCGGCCGTCGGCACGCTCGTCGTCGCCAAGCACGATCAGCGCTTTGGCGGTGTCGACGGAGTAGGCGAACGTGTGCGGCAGGTTCAGCGGCGCGAACCAGATCGGATTCCGACCCCGTGACAACGGCCCGATGATGAGTTCGTCGGGCAAGGACATCCGCGCTTCGGGGCCGTAGTAGTCACTGACCCGGCCGATCGTCACCCGCGCCCGGCCATCGGCGTGCGCCTCGAGCAGGGAGCGCCCCAACCGGGCGCGCAGTTTCTCCTTCGGGCCGACGGGCCGTTCCGGTGTCCGCTCGTCGAAGCGTCCGTCAACGGGCCCGTAGGCATACAGGTTGTCGGTGAACACCAGCTTGGCAGCGGTGTCTTGTGCTGCGGCGATGGCGTTGTCGACCATGACGGGGAACGTGCTGAGCCAGTCGGGGTAGGCCACGTTGGCAGCCAGATGAATGACCGACGCCTTCCGGCAGGCGGCAATTGCCGCGGACCGGTTCAGCAGGTCGGCACGGTGATTCTCGACTCCCTCCGGGATGCCAGTCCCGGAGCGGGTTACGCCCCGCACGGGGCGGCCTTGTGCTGCGTACTGGCGTGCGATCTCCCCGCCGAGCCCGCTGCCGGCCCCGAACACCACTGCCGTACCGCTCACCGCGCCTCCAGATAGCTCTAACGTAATATCCAATAACTATAGTTATGACCTATTACTAGAGTAGCGTGTTATCACCGTCGACGAGAAGAGAGCGATGTCGCAACCGCCAGCGAGCCGACGAGAGCGTTACCGCCGGGAAGCGACGGACGAGATCAAGCGGATCGCAATGCGTCAGCTTGCCGAGTCGGGAAGCGCCGGAATTTCGATGAGCGCCATCGCCAAGCAGATGGGAATGACCGGACCGGCGCTCTACCGATATTTCTCCAATCGGGATGCGTTGATAACCGCACTGATTCGCGATGGATACGCGGACCTGACGCGCACCGTCGAAGGGGCGGCAGGGCGCGGCGCGGGGCGGTCGGCCGCCGACCGGCTCCAGGCGGTGGCCGGCGCCGTGCGCAGCTGGGCCAGGGAAGAGCCGCAGCGTTACCTGCTGCTATTCGGCACGCCGATACCCGGTTATCGGGCGCCGATGGACACCGTCGCCGAGGCGTTCCGCCCGCTCAATGTCCTCGCCGGCATCGCCGCCGAGCTGCTCGGTGAGCCGACTCCGGACGATCGGGCCCTGCTGCTGGCGACGGTGGCGTGGGCCCGTATCCATGGCGTCGTCAGCCTGGAATTGGTCGGTCAGTTCACCCACCTGGACATGCACCCGGCCCGGCTTGTCGCCGGCGAGATGAATCATCTTGTCGCACAGATTCGTTCGGGCTCGATCGACTGGCAGTAAGCGCGGTGACGCCACTGGATCCTTGACACCCGAGGCGGGCGGTGACTATGGTCACAAACCATCAGATGGTTTTGAAAACCATACAGCGGTTCTAGCCGGGAGGTGTACGTGCCCGACGAAGGCTCGGTGCGGGTGATCGAACGGGTCTGCTTGGTGCTCGACTGCTTCACCAGGCAGCGGCCGCGGCTACAGATTGGCGACATCCGCGAGCGCACCGGTCTTCCGGCCACAACGGCGGCCCGGATCGTGAAAAACCTTGTCTCGCAGCGTTTGCTCGAGCGCGATGGCAACGAGTACCGCCTCGGACTGCGGGTCCTGGTGTGGGCCGCCCCCGCCGAGGCGGCCTCGGAGCTCATCGTCGCCGCCGCCCCGGTCATCGAGCACGTCCGCGATCTGACCGGCGAGACCACCGGGATCTACGTGCGTCAAGGGGCGGTGCGCGTCGGTGTCGCCGTCGCCCTGTCGGAACAATCGATCATCTACAACGGCTACGTCGGCCAGGTGATGCCCCTACATGCCGGCGCGGCGGGAAAGACGTTCATGGCATTCGAGCGCGAAGCGCTGAACGCGGCCCTGAGCGCCGGGCTGACGCGGTACACCGAGGCGACGACAACCGACGCCGACGCGCTGAAGCGCGAGCTCGAGGTCGTTCGCCGAGAGGGCTATTCGTACACCGCCGAGGAGCGCGAGCCAGGGCTGAGCTCCATCGCGGCACCCATTTTCGATTCCGCCGGCGACATCGCCGCGGCAATCGCGGTGGGGGGGCCGGCATTTCGCCTCACGTCGGCGGCCGCCGCCGCGTTCGGCCCGGTGATCACCACCGCCGGAGTCTCCATATCTCGGCGCCTGGGGTACGTCGGCCACCTCGGCAGTGAGCACGCGCAACCTGGACAAGTCACTACCTAAGCGTCCAAAACATAAGCCGCAGAGCATAGAAGGAGATTCGCCATGTCCGACCTCGCTGTCCCCGACGTCGCCGAAGCGAGGTCACACCTTCCCCTGTACGACGACAGCAACAAGCTCAAATTGGGGACATTCGCCACCAACGTGAGCTCCGGTGTGAGCCTGAGCCAGGCGCCCACGTCCTTCGAACTGAGTTGGGACCACACCGTCGGCCTCGCGCAGCGGTGCGATGCCATGGGTTTCGACATGCTCATTCCGCTTGGACGCTGGCGCGGCTTCGGTGGTCCGACCAACTTCAACGGTGCAAGCTTCGAGACCTACACGTGGGCGGCCGGCCTCGCCCAAGCCACCGAACGCATCATGGTTTTTGCCACGTCGCACGTCCCCGTCGTCCATCCGATCGTCGCCGCCAAACAAGCCGCGACCATCGACCACATCTCCCACGGACGCTTCGGCCTGAACCTCGTCATGGGCTGGTTCAAGCCCGAAATGGAGATGTTCGGCTCGACGCTGCGCGAGCACGACGAGCGCTACAAGGTGGGCGAGGAGTGGCTCGAGATCGTCAAACGGCTTTGGACCCAAGAGGAACCGTTCTCCTACGCGGGTGACTTCTACACCGTCAACGATGCGCAATCCTGGCCCAAGCCCGTGCAGAAGCCGCACCCGGTGATCATGAACGCCGGCGCATCGCCGGCCGGCAGCGACTTCGCCGCACGCAACGCCGACATCAGCTTCATTGCCGTCGACGACCCGGAAAGTGCGGCCGCCACGGTGGGCGACTTCAAAAACAACGCTTACCAGAAGTACGGCCGGCAACCGTTGGTCTTCTCCGGCGCCTACGTCGTATGCCGGGACTCCGAAAAAGAGGCCAAGCGGGCGCTGCAATCCATTCTCGACAACGGAGACCGCGAGGCCGCGCAGAACTTGATGCAGACCCTCGGCCTGCAAAGCGGCTCGTTCGATCACCTGATCGCCAAGGCGGCCGTGGATCGCTTCATCACTGGTTATGGCGGGGCGCCGTTCGTTGGAACACCGGAACAAATCGTGGACCGCTTCATCGAGATCGAGAAAGCGGGAATCTCGGGAATGACGTTGGGATTCCTCGACTATGCAGCGGAGCTCGCGCACTTCGACGACACCGTCATGCCGCTGCTTCGGCAAGCGGGATTGCGCGCTGACCGATGAGCGACGCGATGGGACGGCTTGACAACAAGTACGCGGTGATCACCGGCGCCACCGGCGGAGTCGGCCGCGCGGCGTGCCGCATGTTCTGCGGTGAAGGAGCGTCCGTGGTCGGCGTCGACATCAGCCGCGACGCGGGCGAAGAGCTCGAACGAGAACTGCGGGGCGGCGGTTACGACTTCCAGTTCCGCACCGTGGACGTGTCATCAGAAGAGCAGGTCAACGACCTTGCCGCGACGGTCGCTGACGGCCGCAGTGTCGACATCCTCTACAACAACGCCGGTGTCATCCTCGGAAAGCACATTCTTCAGTCCTCCGTCGAGGACTGGGATCGAGTCCACGACGTCAACTCCAGGTCCGTGTTCCTCATGATGCGGGTGTTTGCCCCCAAAATGACCAACCCCGGAGGCGCGATCGTGAACACGTCATCGGCTGGGGGAGTCGTTGCGATACCGAACATGTCGATTTACGGGGCCGCCAAAGCCGGGATCATCATGCTGTCCCGAGTCGCTGCCGTCGACCTTGCTCCCGGCATCCGGGTCAACGCCCTCGTTCCCGGGCTCATTGATACGCCGATGCCGCGAAGCTTCGTCGCCTCGCTTCCCGAAGACCAGCAAGACGCCGTCCTCGAGGGAATGAAGGCCCAGCATCTGACCGGTCGCCTGGGCCGCCCCGAGGAGGTCGCCGCGGCCGCGCTGTTCCTCGCCAGCGACGAAGCCTCCTTCGTCACGGGAACCGCGATGTTCGTCGACGGCGGGGCAACAGCGATGTGACACCCGACATGCGAGTCCGGGAGTGCGCACAACAGTCAAGGAGCGACGCCATGAGCAGGGCCTCTCAATCCGTGCAGCGGGCGGTCGCCGCCCTCGCGCGGGGGCGGATCGTCGTGGTGGCCGACGACCTCGATCGAGAAAACGAGGGCGACCTCGTCTGTGCGGCGGAGCAGGTCGGCGCCGAGCAGATGGCCTTCCTTATCCGGCACACCACCGGCATCATCTGCGCGCCGATGACTGCCGAGCGTGCCGACGCGTTGCGCTTGCCTCTCATGGTCGACGACAACCACGACCCGCACGGCACTGCTTTCACGGTCACGGTCGACCACACGTCGACCGGAACCGGAGTCTCAGCCGACGACCGCGCCCGGACCCTGCGCTCCCTGGCTGACCCGTCGACCGTAAACACGGACCTCAGGCGGCCCGGCCACGTCTTCCCGTTGCGTGCGCGAGCCGGCGGGGTTCTGGTGCGCGCGGGGCACACCGAAGCCGCCGTCGACTTGACGAGAATGGCCGGATTCTCCGGCGTTGGGGTGATCGGAGAATTGATCGACGACGACGGGTCGATGCGTCACGGCGAGTCACTGCGCAATTTCGCTGCAGAACATGATCTTCCGCTGCTGACGATCGCCGACCTGATTCGGCATCGGCGGCGGACCGAACGACTCGTCGAGTTGATCGGCGCATCACGGATGCCGACCGAGTTCGGCGAATTCCGCGCGCTGGCCTATCGCAACGTTCTCGACGGCGCGGAGCACCTCGCCCTGGTGATGGGCGACGTCGCTGCCGCCGGTCAGTCCGCGGAAGGGACCCTGGTGCGGGTGCATTCGGAGTGCCTGACCGGCGACATCGTCGGATCGCTGCGCTGTGACTGCGGCGCGCAACTCGAGAAGTCCCTCCACGCGATCGCGGCCGAAGGGGTCGGTGCGTTGGTCTACTTACGCGGACACGAGGGCCGGGGGATTGGCCTCGGGCACAAGATGCGGGCGTACGCGCTGCAAGAGGAAGGCCTCGACACCGTGGACGCCAACCTCGCCCTGGGTCTTCCGGTCGACTCCCGCAGTTACGGCGTCGGCGCACAGATACTGACCGACCTCGGTATTTTTCGACTGCGCCTCATCACCAATAACCCGGCCAAGTACGGCGGCATCGACGGATACGGGCTGCACATCACGGCTCGGGTGGCGCTGCCCGTCGCAGAAACCCCGCACAACGTGCGATACCTGCGCACCAAGAGAGAGCGCATGTGGCATGACCTCCCGGTCGCGCCCCGCTCCGAGTTAGCGCGCACGACCGATGGTGGTTAGTTGATTCCGCGGGACGCACGCCCCACCAAATACGCCAGCGCGTGGTCGGCGCCGTCGGGCAGCGCGTCGGCGGGCCACCACCGCAGGTCCTCCGACTCGTCGCTGATCGCGATCCGCGCGCCGGCCGGCGCGTGCGCGACGAACTGCAGATCCAGGTGGCGGGTGGGCACGCCCAACGAGCAGGTGACCGGGTGGACGTGGATGGCGGCCAGCGCTGGCTCGATGCGCAACCCGTCGACGCCGGACTCCTCGGTGGCCTCGCGCAGCGCCGCGGCGACGACGTCGCCGTCGTCGTCGTCGCAGTGGCCGCCCAGCTGCACCCAGCGGCCCACGCGGGGGTGCAGGGTGAGCAGCACCTGCGAACCGGTGTGGTCGACCACCAGCGCCGAGGCGGTGACATGGCCCGGCACGCACGCCCGGCGGCAGGCGTCGGGACGGGCGAGCACGAAGGCCAGGACGGCGTGCCGCAACGCATCCTGCGCCGGATCCGGGGCCTGCCAGTCGGACAGCAGCGAGATCGCCGAGTCCCGGACGCTCACCGAGAACCCCGCCGCGTCCGGCGATCCCGCAGCGAGACCCAGGCCGCGCGGCACCGCGTCACCGCTCCCGGCGCGAGCCCCAGCCCGTCGATCAGGACGTGGCGGTCGACGAGGTCGAGCGCCTTGTCGATCTCGTTGGCCTTCAACAGCAGATCGACGTCACCGGGCAGCCCGGGGCCGGCGAGCGCCGGCGGGGGGATGGGCAGCTGCTCGGCTTCCCGGGGCTCCAGCTCCAAGATGCCCCCGCCGTAACTGCGGCCGAGGATTTCGGCGAAGGCGAACGTCACGCTGTTGTGGAACACCGCGGCCAGCGCGGCCGGGTCAGTCTGGGCGTCCACCCCGGCGGCGAGCCGGACCCGGTGCACCGTGTCGGTGCTGGTCGCCGCGGCGGCGTTGACGGTCAGCCGCGGCGTCAGGTGGATCTGGCGCAGCAGGAACAGGTCGGGCATCCACAGCGAGGGCGTGGTCCACCACGGCTTGCGGATCGAGCACTTGTAACCGCGGTCCACCCCGGCGGCCGCACCGGCGTCGATGTGCGCGGCCAGGGCGGCGTCGGCCGGCTCGCACGGCGCGTTGAGCAGCCAGCCGCGGTGCCCGGCGGCGACATCGCCCGCCCGGCAATCGGTGTCGTAGAACAGGCCGGACAACTGTGCGCTGCGCGAGACGAGCGGGACGCAGTGGGGCAGCAGCCCGAGTGCGCGGGCCTGCGCGTCGGTGAACGTGAAGAAGCTGTTGCGTCCCGTCACGATGCCCACGTCGACCTCGGCGACCGACCCCAGCCGGGTCATGGCCGCCGACGCCTTGAGCGTGCGCAGCAGCCGGATCGCGGCCGGGTCCAGGAAGTAGGTGGTCCACTTCTCGTTCTCGTGCAGCAGCGCGGGCGCCGATTCGACACCGAGGTCGGCATCCGCGAGCGCATCGGCGTCGGCCAGGTCGACCGTGCGGACCCGGGCGGGCCCGCGACCGGCGATCGCGCAGAACAACACGACCTCCTGCAGGATGCGGTCGAACACCAACCGCCGGAACGTCACCAGCGTGATGTCGCTGAATCGGCTCAGCAGGAACTCGCGCAGCTGCGCGGCGTAGGTGACCTGAAGCAGCTCGGCGGGCAGCACCAGTCCCACCCGGCCGCCGTCGCGCACCAGCATCGAGCTCGCCACCACGAAGGGAACCCAGGCGTTGGTCAGCCGGGTGGGCCGCAGGCCCGCGCGCCGCATCAGCTCCAGCGCGGGGGCGCGCTGCTCGGCCGCCCAGTTGCCGAATCGGATGTAGGGCGGATTGCCCGCGACCCCGTCCCAGCCGCCGGGCTCGGTGGTGGCGAGCCAGGTGAACAGGTTCGCGGTGTCGACGGGAGCGAATTGCCGTGCCGTGGCCGCCTCTTCGGCGACGAGCTCGACGCCGTGGATCCGCCCGCCGAGGGCGGCCAGCTCGCGCAGGATGGCGCCGTCGCCGCAGGAGGGTTCCAGCACGCGCGGTCCGGCTTCGCGCACCCAGCGGGCGAGGAACCGGGCCACCGCCGCCGGCGTGTAGTAGCCGCCGCGGGCCTTCTCGGCGGAGGCCGCCGCCTTGCCCGCGAACATCTTCATTCGGCAAGTATCACTTGCGGATCAACAAATCCCCGGCGTCCGCCGGGTCGCGCGGCCCGGCGGGTTCTTCGGGGTAGCCGATCGCGACTGCGCCCAGCGGCTCCCAGTCGGCGGGCAACTCCAGCTCCGCGCGCACCAGGTCGGCGGCGAAGATCGTCGAGCCGATCCAGCAGCTGCCCACCCCGCGCACGGCCAGCGCCACCAACAGGGCCTGCACGGCCGCCCCGACCGCCACGGTGAACATGGTGTGCTCGGCGTCGGTGCGGGCGGCGTCGGGATACGCGTGCGCGCCTTCGGGAACGAGCATCGGGATGACGACCTCGGGTGCGTCGTAGAGGATCTGGCCGCGCGCCACCCGGCGTTCCACCGAGTCGGCGGGCCTGCCGTCGCCGGCGAGGTCGGCGCGCCACTTGTCTTTCATGCGGTCCAGCAGCCGCGGCCGCACACCGTCCGTGCGCAGCCAGACGAACCGGACCGGCCGGGTGTGGTGCGGGGCGGGGGCGGTGAGGGCCTCGGCGACGGCGGCTTCGATCAGCTCGGGCGCCACCGGCTCGGCGCTGAACCGGCGCACCGATCGGCGCAACAGCTGCGCCTGCCGGCGGCCCGCGTCGAGGGCCTCGGCGGTGCCGAGCCAGAACAGGTCTTCCTCGCCGGGCCGCAGCAGTCGCCGCGCGGTCGAGCCGTCGTCGGACACGGCAAGGCCGCGCACCACCGCCACCGGCATGGCGGTCAATTTGCCCTTCACCAGATCGGCCGCCGCGGCGACCTCGTCGGCGACCGCGATCTCGGTGACCACCAGTTCGTTGCCGTGGCGGTCGACGCTCCCCGAATAGCCGTGCAGCACAGCCATACCGGCCGACCCCACCGCCGCGTCGATCTGGCCGTTGCGCCAGGCGCGGCCCATCGTGTCGGTGATGACCACCGCGACGTCGACCCCCAGTCGTTCGGCCAGGCCGGCGCGCAGCGCCGCGGCGCTGCCGTCGGGGTCGACCGGCAGCAGCGCGAGTTCGTCGCGGCCCACGTTGGATCCGTCCACGCCCGCGGCGGCCTGGATCAGGCCGATGCGGTTCTCGGTGATCAGGGTGCGGCCCTTGCGCGCCAGCACCCGCACCGCCTCCTGCTCGACCAGCTTGCGCCGGAGTTGGTCGCGCTCCTCGGCGTCCTGCGGCGCGGGCACCAGCCGGCCCTCACACTTGGACACCACCTTGCTGGTCACCACCACGACGTCGCCGTCGCGCAGCCAGGGGGCGGCCGCGGCCAGCGTCGCGCTCAGGTCGTCGCCGGGGCGGAACTCGGGAAGCCCGGCGACGGGCAGGATCTCGATCGCCGCGCCGGTGCCGTGTTCGGTCACAGGTTCACGCCCGCGAGGTCGAGCCCGGCGCGGACCATCTCGGCCGTCGCTTTCGGGTCGGTCATCAGCAGCGGCACGGCGCGCACCGCGACGCCATCGATGTCCGCGTGGTCGCCCTCGTGCACCAGCCAGCAATCCAGGATGCCGGTGCCACCGCGCGCCCCGTAATGCCGGCCGACCGCCTCCGCGGTGGAGTCCACCCCGACCACCGACAGGCACGCATCGGCCATGCCGCGCAAGGGTTTTCCACCGATGATCGGCGAGTACCCGACGACCGGGGCGGTCGTCGAGCGCAACGCCGCGCGAATGCCGGGCACGGCCAGGATGGCGCCGACGCTCACCACGGGGTTGGACGGCGCCAGCAGGATGACGTCGGCGTCGGCGATGGCGGCGACAGCTTCACTTGTGGCGGTGGCCTTTTCGGCTCCGATGGAGGCGAAGCTGTGTGTCGGCACGTCGGCGCGATAGCGCACCCACCACTCCTGGAAGTGGATCGCGCGCCGGGTGCCGTCGTCCGGATCGGTGATCACCACGTGCGTCTCGCAGCGGTCGTCACTGGCCGGCAGCAACCGGGCACCGGGTTGCCAGCGATCGCACAGCGCCGTGGTGATCTGCGACAGCGGGTAGCCGGCGCCCAGCATCTGGGTGCGCACCAGGTGGGTGGCGATGTCGCGGTCGCCGAGTCCGAACCAGTCCGGCTGCACGCCGTAGCGCGCCAATTCCTCTTTGGCGTGCCAGGTTTCGTCGCGGTGACCCCACCCGCGCTCGGGGTCTACACCTCCACCTAAGGTGTACATGCAAGTGTCCAAGTCCGGGCAGACCCGCAGTCCATGAATCCAGGCGTCGTCGCCGATGTTGACGATTGCGCTAAGTTCGTGGTTGCCGGCTCCCGCGTCTGGGTGCTGTTGCGTTGCGAACTGACCCAGCCCGAGTAACTGTTGAATCCCCAGCAGGAAGCGGGCGCCGCCAACCCCACCGACCAGAACGGTGACCTTCACGTGGACGACAGTACTGCCCGACGACTGTGTGGTGGCCGGCCCGTTACGCGGCCTTTAAGCATAGTTGCGGGCGGTGTGATCGACACGCCGAATGAGCAAAACAACGGAAACGCCGTAATTCGGTCACGAGATGGTATGGAAATGCGCCGTAATGCTTGACCCGGCAGATCAACCCGTGTCTAATCACAACAGTGTCATTTCCCGGTTGGCCGGCCGGTTCCGGTGTCGCAGACCGAGATTCGATCACTTGTTCGAATTGTCTGTACACATCAGAAAAGTGGGAACCACTCACTCCCCCAATCAAATTGAGGAGGCGGACGACCGTATGTCTTACGAACATCTTCGAGGAGTCATGGCGAGCACGCCGCACACCCCCATCGTCTCGGCGCCGGTTCGGCCGGCCCGGCCGCACCTGACCGTGGTTCCCGATGCGCCAGTCGCATTCGAGCCCGAGCCGATGCCGGCCCCCGTCGCGGACCAGTGGCAGGACCGGGCGCTGTGCGCCCAGACCGACCCCGAGGCCTTCTTCCCGGAGAAGGGCGGCTCCACCCGCGAGGCCAAGAAGATCTGCCTGGGGTGCGAGGTACGCCACGAGTGCCTGGAGTACGCCCTGGAGCACGACGAGCGCTTCGGCATTTGGGGCGGCCTCTCCGAGCGGGAGCGCCGTCGCCTCAAGCGCGGCATCATCTGACGCCGCGCACAACGTCTTTCGGCGTCATTCGTCGTCGATCGTCGGGTCGATGACCGACGGCTCGACATCGAGGTAGATGGCCACCTGGGCCACCAGTATCTCGTGCAGCAAATCACCGAGTTCGACGGTGTCCTTCGCCCGTCGCTCAATAGGCTTGCGGAACAAGACAATTCGCGCCCGCGTGGCGTTGCCGCGGACGTCGACGCCGGCCGGGATCAGTCGCGCCAGGGGGATCGGCCCGTCGGCGACGACCTCCGGCGGCCACTGCACGCTGTCGGGATCCTTGGCCGCGATGCGGGGGATCTCGTCGACCGCCACGTCGAGCTCGGCCAGGCGCGCCTGCCAATGCCGCTCGATGGGTTCGTAGGCCTCGAGCACCGCCATGTCGAACCGCTCGGCCCGGCTGCGCCACCCGGGCACCGTCGGCGGCAGCAGCGGACCGCGTACATCGCGGCCCCGCCGGGAAGCGAATCGGCCCGGGGACCGATCCCTCCGCGGGGAGCTGCGCGAATCGCCCACGCGCCGATGGTAACGGTTGAACATCGGGGGTCGGCCGGTTGCGCGTGTCCGGCGCTTCAAGGACGTTTGCGCACGATAGCCTTTCGGCGTGAACGTTCCCCGTCGCTGTTGCCGGCCCGGGTGTCCGCACTACGCCGTGGCGACCTTGACGTTCGTCTACTCGGACTCGACGGCGGTGGTGGGACCACTCGCGACCGCGCGGGAGCCCCATTCGTGGGACCTGTGCGTCGGCCATGCCGGCCGGATCACCGCGCCCCGCGGGTGGGATCTGGTGCGCCACGCCGGCCCCCTCTTTTCTGAGCCCACGCATCCCGACGAGGACGACCTGGTCGCCCTCGCCGATGCGGTGCGCGAGGGCGGCCCCGCGGCGCGCGCGGTGCCCTACGGCGGCGCGCCGATCAACGGCTTCGCCGACCCGCACATCCCCCACGCCGGGTCGCAGGCCACCGCGCCCAGCAGCAGTGTGCTCGCGCCGCCCGAGCATCGGTCCGGCCGGCGCCGCGGGCATCTGCGGGTGTTGCCCGACCCCAGTGACTAGCCGTTCCGGCGTCGACCGCGATCCGCGCGCACCGCTGCGGTCCGTGTTTGTCGCGGGCCGATAGGCTGACGGCCAAGAGGCGAAGGAACGCGAACCCGTTCAAGGCGTCAGGAGGCCCCCGCATGTCTCGGCTCGCCGCGACCGTCCACCGCGTCGTCAAGGCATACGACGTGCGAGGGCTGGTCGGCGACGAGCTCGACGAGCCGCTGGTCACCGCCCTGGGGGCGGCCTTCGCCAGGCTGATGCGCGGCGAGGGCGCGCGGCAGGTGGTGATCGGCCATGACATGCGCGACAGTTCGCCCGCGCTGGCCGCTGCCTTCGCCTCCGGGGTGATGAGCCAGGGCCTGGACGTGGTGCGGATCGGTCTGTCCTCCACCGACCAGCTCTACTTCGCCTCCGGGTCGCTGGACTGCCCCGGCGCCATGTTCACCGCGAGCCACAACCCGGCGGTCTACAACGGGATCAAGCTGTGCCGGGCGGCCGCCAAGCCGGTCGGCGCGGACAGCGGGCTGCGCGCCATCAGTGAGGACGTGATCGCCGGGGTGCAGCCGTATGACGGGCAACCCGGAACCGCCACCGACCGCGACGTGCTCGACGACTACGGGACGTTCCTGCGTTCGCTGGTGAGCACGTCGGGGCTGCGGCCCCTGCGGGTGGCCGTCGACGCCGGCAACGGCATGGCCGGTCTCACCACGCCCGCGGTGCTCGGGGCGATCGACTCGATCACCTTGCTGCCGTTGTACTTCGAGCTCGACGGCTCGTTCCCCAACCACGAGGCCAACCCGCTCGACCCGGCCAACCTGGTCGACCTGCAGGCCTACGTCCGCGACACCGGCGCGGACATCGGCCTGGCCTTCGACGGGGATGCCGACCGCTGCTTCGTCGTCGACGAACGCGGCCGGCCCGTGTCGCCCTCGACGGTGACCAGCCTGGTGGCCGTGCGCGAGCTGGGCCGGGAGATCGGCGCCACCATCATCCACAACGTGATCACCTCCCGCGCGGTACCCGAGCTGGTCACCGAACGCGGCGGCACGCCGCTGCGCTCCCGCGTCGGGCACTCCTATATCAAGGCGATGATGGCCGACACCGGCGCCATCTTCGGCGGCGAACATTCGGCGCACTATTACTTCCGTGACTTCTGGGGTGCGGACTCCGGGATGCTGGCCGCGCTACACGTGCTGGCCGCCCTCGGCGAGCAGGACCGGCCGTTGTCGGAGTTGACCGCGGACTACCAGCGCTACGAATCGTCGGGCGAGATCAACTTCACGGTCGCCGACGCGTCGCTGTGCACCGAAGCCGTGCTGAAGTCCTTCGGCAGCCGGATCCACGCCATCGACCACGTGGACGGGGTGACCGTCGACCTGGGCGACGGCAGCTGGTTCAACCTGCGCAGCTCCAACACCGAGCCGTTGCTGCGGCTCAACGTGGAGGGGCGCAGCGCCGAGGACGTCGACGCGGTGGTGGCCCAGATCAGCGCGGAGATCGAGGCGCAGCCGGCGCCCGCCGAGGCCGCCCCGTGAGCGCCGTGCGGGCGATCGATCTCGAGGACACCGAGGGTCTGCTCGCCGCCGACCGTGACGGCATGCTGCGCTCGGCGTCGTCGGCCGGCGCGCAGGTGCGCGCGATCGCCGCGGCGGTCGAGGAGGGCGCGCTGGATACCCTGCGGACCGACGACCGGCCGCGCAGCCTGATCTGGGTGGCCGGCCGCGGGGCCGCCGACAGCGCCGGCGCCATGCTGGCCGCGACGGTGGGCGGTGCGGCTTCCGAGCCGATCGCGCTGACCGCCGAGGTCCCGCCGTGGATCGGCCCGCTGGACGTGCTGGTCGTGGCGGGCGACGATCCTGGCGATCCCGTGCTGGTTGCCGCGGCGGCGACCGGCGTGCGCCGCGGGGCGCGGGTCGTGGTCGTCGCGCCGTACGAGGGGCCGCTGCGGGATTACACGGCGGGCCGGGCGGCGGTGCTGGCGCCGCGGCTTGCCATCCCCGACGAGTTCGGGCTGTGCCGCTACCTGGCCGCCGGCCTGGCCGTCGTGCAGACCGTGGACCAGCGGCCGGGCATCGACCTGCGGGCCCTGGCCGACGAGCTGGACGCCGAGGCGCTGCGCAACAGCGCGGGCCGCGAGCTGTTCACCAACCCGGCCAAGACGATCGCCGCGCGGCTGGCCGACCGTCAGGTCGCGCTGGCCGGCGATTGCGCAGCGACGCTGGCGCTGGCCCGGCATGGCAGTTCGGTGCTGCTGCGGACCGCCCATCAGGTGGTCGCCGCGACCGGCCTGTCCGACGCCGTCGTCGCGCTGCGCGCCGGGGCCTCCGGCGGCTTCCCGGATCCCGCCGAGGCGCTGTTCCACGACGAGCAGATCGACGGCCCGCTGCCCCGGCGGCTGCTGGTGCTGGCGCTGACCTTGTCCGCCGAACAGCCGGTGGTGGCCGCCCGCACCGCGGGGCTGGACGACGTGTACCTGCTCGCCGCCGAGGACGTGCCCGACGGACCCGGCGGCTCGGCCGGCTCGACCGTCACGCCGGCGTTGGGGGGCGCCATCAGCGCCGAGCAGCAATTGGCAGTGTTGGCCGTCCGGCTGGAGATGGCCGCGGTTTACGCGCGACTGGTGCGGGGATAGATAGAACAGTGGAACTGCTTCGCGGAGCCTTGCGGACGTACGCCTGGGGATCACGCACCGACATCGCCGAATTCACCGGGCGGACGGTTCCGGCCGCCCACCCGGAGGCCGAGCTCTGGTTCGGCGCACACCCCGGCGACCCGGCCTGGCTGGAAACGGATCATGGCGAGATCACGCTGCTCGATGCGCTCGTCGAAGACCCGGAGGGACAGCTCGGCCCGGCGACGCGCGCCCGATTCGGAGACGTGCTGCCGTTCTTGGTCAAGGTGCTCGCGGCCGACGAGCCGCTGTCCCTGCAGGCCCACCCGAGCGCGGCGCAGGCGGCCGAAGGCTACCTCCGCGAGGAGCGGCTGGGTATCCCGCTGTCCTCCCCGGTACGCAACTACCGCGACACCTCCCACAAACCCGAGCTGCTGGTGGCGCTGCAGCCGTTCGAGGCGCTCGCCGGATTCCGTCAGGTCGCCCGCACCGTCGAGCTGCTGCGCGCCCTGGCGGTCTCGGACCTCGACCCCTTCATCGAGCTGCTCAACGACCAGTCCGACGCCGACGGCCTGCGAGCGCTGTTCACCACCTGGATCACCGCACCCCAGCCCGACATCGACGTTCTGGTGCCCGCCGTACTGGACGGCGCCATCCAGTACATCAGCTCCGGGGCAACCGAATTCGCCGGCGAGGTCAAGACGGTGCTGGAACTCGGGGAACGCTATCCCGGCGACGCCGGGGTGCTGGCGGCGCTGCTGCTGAACCGCATCACGCTGGCCCCCGGCGAGGCGATCTTCGTGTCGGCGGGCAGCCTGCACACCTACCTGCGCGGGTTCGCCCTGGAGGTGATGGCCAACTCCGACAACGTGTTACGCGGCGGCCTGACCCCCAAACACGTCGACGTCCCCGAGTTGCTGCGGGTGCTCGACTTCACCCCGACCAGCGAGGCAGAGGTGCGGTCCCACGTCCGCCGCGAGGGCTTCGGCCTGATCTATGAGACCCCGGCCGACGAGTTCGCGGTCGCGCTGCTGGAGCTCGACGGCGATTATCTGGGCCACGAGGTCGACGCCTCGTGCAGCCACGAGGGCCCGCAGATCCTGCTGTGCACCGAGGGCTGCACGACCGTGCACGGCAAGTCCGGGTCGCTGACCCTGCAGCGGGGGATGGCCGCCTGGGTGGCGGCCGACGACGCCCCGATCCGGCTGGTCGCGCGCGAGCCCACCAAGCTGTTCAGGGCGACTGTGGGGCTGTGAGGGGGGCGCGCCGGCAGTCTTATAGTGGCGACCCGCATCGCCCGGCTTCGCCGCGCTCGCGATCGCCACGGGCGGCCTGACGGCGTTCGCCCAGCCACAGCCGCAGGTTGTGCGTAATGGCCCGCCCGACGATGCGCGGCGGCGGGACCATGTACAGGCTGTCCAGCAGTGAGAACCGGCGCAAAAACCATTCCGCCAGAACGGGATCGGTCTCGGCGGCCCCCAGGAATTGGTCGAACAGCGCACCGGAGGGCCGCCACCACCACGGGATCGGTCCCTTGGCTCCGGCGTGGTGAAAGGTGACGTCGCCGATGGCGTTCATGATCCAGACGGGGAAGGTGGTCTTGGCGGTGGCCCGGCTCAGTTCCGCGGCCAGTTGCTCGTCGGGGGAGGACAGCGCGCGCCGCAGGTGACCGGCCTGCAGCGAGGTCATCGTCATGCCCTGCCCGAAGGTCGGGTTGAAGCTGGCGACCGCGTCGCCGAAGGGGATGATCCCGGCGGGGAAGCGGTCCAGCTTGTCATACCGGCGCCAGCGGCTGGCCGGAAACGCGTGGAACGCCGGCTCTCCCAGGGGTTCGGCCTGCGTCAGGGCGGTACTGAAGTGGGCCGGTAGTAGCTCGTCGGCCAGCGCCAGCATCTCGGGAAACGTCCGGGGCGGTTTGACGTTGGCCACGCCGAAGGTGGTCAGCACCCAGGTGCCGTCCTCGTAGCACAGCATGCCCAGCCCCAGCGACTTGTCGTGGGAGGCGCCCGCGACCACCACCTTCTCGGTGATCAATCCGTCCCGGATGCGGAACTGCTGGGTGGCGTAGTGGATGCCGATGTCCAGGGCGTCTTCCCGGGGCCGCTCGTACCCCCACTGCTCGAGCCACACCGGGAGCCGGGTGCCCCGCCCGGCCGCGTCGACGACGAGGTCCGTGGCCACGAATTCCGGCTCCCGGCCGTCGGTGTCTTCGGCGTCCAGCACCACCCCGGTCACCCGCCGGCGGGCCGCGTCGAACCGTGGTTCGGCCACGGAGCGGCGCACGATCACCACGTTGTCCGTATCCCGGACTCGTTTGCGCAACTGCCACTCCAGATGCGGGCGGCTGGGCACATACGCGGTGAATTCGTCGCGCAGCGTGTGTCCGGTCCCGAGCACGTGGCCGGCGGCACCGAGGTGAATGCACTCGGGCCGGTTCTCCAGCATCGGCACGCCGGCGGCCACCATGTCGTCGAGCAGCCCGGGGAACAGCGTCTCGAACTCCATTGCGCCGCGGGCCATCAGCATGTGCAGGTGCCGGTCCTGCGGGACCGCCGCCCGGTTCGACGGTGTGCTCGGCAACTCGTCGCGTTCGTAGACGGTGACCCGCGCATAGGAATCCGAGAGCACCCGCGCGGCGCACAGGCCGGCGATGCTGCCCCCGATGACCACCGCATGCTCCCTGGTGTTTGCTTTGGTGTCCGGCATCTCGGCAGAGTACCCAGTACTGTGACGGACCAATGGGTCCCAGTTGATTCCGAAGGGCGACGGATGGCCAACCGATGGCGGATGAAGTCGGTCGAGCAATCGATAGCCGACACCGACGAGCCAGACACCCGGCTACGCAAGGACCTGACCTGGCTGGACCTGGTCGTCTTCGGCGTCGCGGTGGTGATCGGCGCCGGTATCTTCACCGTCACGGCCTCGACGACCGGCGACATCACCGGCCCGGCCATCTGGATCTCGTTCGTCATCGCGGCCATCACCTGCGCGCTGGCTGCGCTGTGTTACGCCGAGTTCGCCTCCACGCTGCCCGTCGCCGGCAGCGCCTACACCTTCTCCTACGCCACCTTCGGGGAGTTCCTGGCCTGGATCATCGGATGGAACCTGCTGCTGGAGCTGGCGATCGGCGCGGCGGTCGTGGCCAAGGGGTGGTCGAGCTATCTGGGCAACGTCTTCGGGTTTGCCGGGGGCACAACCGAGTTCGGGTCGGTCAACCTGGACTGGGGCGCGCTGCTGATCGTCGCCGGGGTGGCCACCCTGATCGCGCTGGGCACCAAACTGTCGTCCAGGTTCTCCGCGGTGATCACCGGCATCAAGGTGTCGGTGGTGCTGTTGGTGGTCGTCGTCGGCGCCTTCTACATCAAGGGCTCCAACTATTCGCCCTTCATTCCCAAGCCCGAGTCGGGGCACGAGGCCTCGGGCATCAATCAGTCGGTGCTGTCGCTGCTGACCGGGGCGCACAGCAGCCACTACGGGTGGTACGGCGTGCTGGCGGGCGCGTCGATCGTGTTCTTCGCGTTCATCGGTTTCGACATCGTCGCGACCATGGCCGAGGAGACCAAGCGGCCCCAGCGCGACGTCCCGCGGGGCATCCTCGCGTCGCTGGCCATTGTCACCGTGCTCTACGTCGCGGTCTCGGTGGTGCTGTCCGGCATGGTCTCCTACACCCAGCTCAAGACGGTCCCCGGCCACAAGCCGGCGAACCTCGCGACGGCGTTCACCGCCAACGGGATCCACTGGGCCAGCAAGATCATCGCGATCGGGGCGCTGGCCGGGTTGACCACCGTGGTGATGGTCCTGATGCTCGGCCAGTGCCGCGTCCTGTTCGCGATGGCCCGCGACGGCCTGTTGCCGCGGCGGCTGGCGAAGACCGGTGCGCGCGGCACACCGGTCCGGATCACCGTACTGGTCGCGGTGGTGGTGGCGGCGACGGCGTCGGTGTTCCCCATCGCCAAGCTCGAGGAGATGGTCAACGTCGGAACCCTGTTCGCGTTCGTGCTCGTCTCGGCCGGCGTCATGGTGCTGCGGCGCACCCGCCCGGACCTGGAGCGCGGCTTCCGGGCGCCATGGGTGCCGGTCCTGCCGATCGCCTCGATCTGCGCCTGCGTCTGGCTGATGGTCAACCTCACCGCGCTGACCTGGGTGCGGTTCGGCGTCTGGCTGGCGGTGGGAACGGCGATCTACGTCGGCTACGGGTACCGGCACTCCGTGCAGGGCCGTCGCGAGGCCGACGGGGTCGCACCGCCCGCGCGCGCGGAACCCGACACCGTGCCGTAACGGCGCTGGTTTACAAAACCACGTCTCGTGTCTAGACACGAGACGTGGTAGGCGATATTGTCAATCCCCAGAGTGGCGTGACTCACAAGGAGGTTTGGCATATGACCACACTCGAACGGCAGGTGCACCCGGACGCGTCCGAGCCGCCGGTCTGGCGGGACAAGAAGCGGCACCTGTGGCTCATGGGGCTGATCGCGCCGACGGCGTTGTTCGTGGTGCTGCCGCTGGTCTGGGCGATGAACTCACTCGGCTGGCAGACCGGCTCGCAGGCACTGCTGTGGATCGGGCCGATCCTGGTCTACGTCCTGCTGCCGATCCTGGACCTGCGCTTCGGGCCCGACGGGCAGAACCCGCCCGACGAGGTGATGGAGCAGCTGGAGAACGACAAGTACTACCGCTACTGCACCTACATCTTCATCCCGTTCCAGTACCTGAGCGTGGTCTTCGGCGCCTACCTGTTCACCGCCTCGAACCTGAGCTGGCTGGGCTATGACGGCGCGCTGGGCTGGGCGGGCAAGCTGGGCGTCGCCCTGTCGGTCGGCGTCCTCGGCGGCGTCGGCATCAACACCGCCCACGAGATGGGCCACAAGAAGGACGAGCTGGAGCGGTGGCTGTCCAAGATCACTCTGGCGCAAACCTGCTACGGCCACTTCTACATCGAGCACAACCGCGGCCACCACGTGCGCGTGTCCACCCCTGAGGACCCGGCGTCGGCGCGGTTCGGGGAGACCTTCTGGGAGTTCTTGCCGCGCAGCGTCTTCGGCAGCCTGCGCTCGTCGTTGCGGCTGGAGGCCCAGCGGATCCGTCGGCAGGGGCGCAGCCCGTGGGACCCCCGGACGTATCTGTCCAACGACGTGCTCAACGCCTGGCTGCTGTCGATCGTGTTGTGGGGGGTCCTGATCGCGGTGTTCGGCCCGGCGCTGATCCCGTTCGTGGTCATCCAGGCCGTGTTCGGCTTCAGCCTGCTCGAGTCCGTCAACTACCTCGAGCACTACGGGCTGCTGCGGCAGAAGCAGGCCAACGGACGCTACGAGCGCTGCACGCCCGTGCACAGCTGGAACTCCGACCACGTGGTCACCAACCTGTTCCTGTACCACCTGCAGCGGCACAGCGATCACCACGCCAACCCGACGCGCCGGTACCAGACGCTGCGCAGCATGGAGGGCGCGCCGAACCTGCCGAGCGGGTACGCGTCGATGATCTCGCTGACCTACATCCCGCCGCTGTGGCGCAGGGTGATGGACCACCGGGTGCTCGAGCACTACGACGGCGACATCACCAAGGTCAACATCCACCCGCGGGCGCGCAAGCGGGTGCTGGCGAGGTACGGGGCATGAGTACCTACCGCTGCCCGGGCTGCGGCTACACCTACGACGAGGCGAAAGGCGCTCCGCGGGAAGGGTTTCCCGCGGGCACGCCGTTCGCCGACATCCCCGACGACTGGGGCTGCCCGGACTGTGCGGTGCGCGAGAAGGCCGATTTCGATTGCTTAGGAGTGAGCCGGTGAGCGACTACAAACTGTTCGTCTGCGTGCAGTGCGGATTCGAATACGACGAGGCCAAGGGCTGGCCGGAAGACGGCATCGCGCCCGGGACCCGCTGGGACGACATCCCCGAGGACTGGAGCTGCCCGGACTGCGGCGCGGCGAAATCCGACTTCGAGATGGTGGAGATCGCCCGCTCGTGATCGGCGCGAAAGCGGCTCGAAAGCGGCTATTAAAGGGGCTATTGTCGCGCCTGTGAAGCGGATGCCCTACCCCGAGGCGTCGCGGGTGCTGCTGCGCGACTCGGTGCTGGACGCCATGCGGGAGTTGCTGCTGACCCGCGACTGGTCCGCCGTCACGCTATCGGACGTGGCCCGCGCCGCGGGCATCAGCCGGCAGACCATCTACAACGAGTTCGGTTCGCGGCAGGGCCTCGCGCAGGGTTATGCCCTGCGCCTGGCCGACCGGCTTGTCGACGCCGTGCAGGACGCCATCGACGCCAACGTCGGCAACATCTACGAGGCGTTCCTGCAGGGCTTCCGCGCCTTCTTCGCCGAGTCGGCGGCGGACCCGTTGGTGATCTCCCTGCTGACCGGGGTCGCCAAGCCGGACCTGTTGCAGATCATCACCACCGACAGCGGGCCCATCATCACGCGGGCATCGGACCGGCTGAGCGCGTTCTTCACCCAGAGCTGGGTGGCCACCAGCGACTCCGACGCCGGCGTGCTGGCGCGGGCCATCGTGCGGCTGGCGATGAGCTACGTCTCGATGCCGCCCGAGGCCGACCACGACGTGGCGGCGGACCTGGCGCGGCTGATGACGCCGTTCGCGGAGCGTCACGGCGTCGTCAACGTCCCCTGACGCCCGGCCGCGGCCGCCGACTACAGTGGCGCAAGAGCGCATACCTAAGCTAAGTAATCCGCTGGGAACCCAAGCCGTAGTAAGGAATGAGACTTTTATGACGACGACCGAAAGTTCGCTGACCGCCGACGTCCGCAACGGCATCGATTTCAAGGTCGCCGACCTGTCGTTGGCGGAATACGGTCGCCGGGACATCGAACTGTCCGAGCAGGAGATGCCGGGTCTGATGTCGCTGCGCCGCGAATACCACGACGTGCAGCCCCTCAAGGGGGCGCGGATCTCGGGCTCGCTGCACATGACGGTGCAGACCGCCGTGCTCATCGAGACCCTCGTCTCGCTGGGCGCGCAGGTCCGGTGGGCGTCCTGCAACATCTTCTCCACCCAGGACCACGCCGCCGCCGCCGTGGTCGTCGGCCCGCACGGCACGCCCGAGGAGCCCAAGGGTGTCCCGGTGTTCGCCTGGAAGGGCGAGACGCTGGAGGAGTACTGGTGGGCCGCCGAGCAGATGCTCACCTGGCCGGACGAGCCGGCCAACATGATCCTCGACGACGGCGGCGACGCCACCATGCTGGTGCTGCGCGGTGCGCAGTACGAGAAGGCCGGCGTGGTGCCGCCGGCGGAGGACGACGACCCCACCGAGTGGAAGGTCTTCCTGGAGCTGCTGCGCAAGCGCTTCGAGACCGATAAGGACAAGTGGACCAAGATCTCCGAGTCGGTCAAGGGCGTCACCGAGGAGACCACCACCGGCGTGCTGCGGCTGTACCAGTTCGCGGCGGCCGGTGACCTGGCCTTCCCGGCGATCAACGTCAACGACTCGGTGACCAAGTCCAAGTTCGACAACAAGTACGGCTGCCGGCACTCGCTGATCGACGGCATCAACCGCGGCACCGACGTGCTGATCGGCGGCAAGAAGGTGCTGGTCTGCGGCTACGGCGACGTCGGCAAGGGCTGCGCCGAGTCGGTCAAGGGCCAGGGGGCGCGCGTCGTCGTCACCGAGATCGACCCGATCAACGCGCTGCAGGCGCTGATGGAGGGTTACGACGTCGAGACGGTCGAGGACGCGATCGGCAGCGCGGACATCGTCATCACCGCGACCGGCAACAAGGACATCATCACCCTCGAGCACATGAAGGCGATGAAGGACTATGCGGTGCTGGGCAACATCGGGCACTTCGACAACGAGATCCAGGTCGCCGCGCTGGAGCGCTCCGGCGCCACGAAGACCAACATCCGCCCGCAGGTCGACGTGTGGACCTTCCCCGACAGCGGCAAGTCGATCATCCTGCTGTCCGAGGGGCGGCTGCTGAACCTGGGCAACGCGACCGGCCACCCGTCGTTCGTGATGAGCAACAGCTTCTCCAACCAGGTGATCGCCCAGATCGAGCTGTGGACCAAGAACGACGAGTACGACAACGAGGTGTACCGGCTGCCCAAGCACCTCGACGAGAAGGTGGCCCGCATCCACGTCGAGGCGCTCGGCGGCAAGCTGACCAAGCTCACCAAGGAGCAGGCGGAGTACATCGGCGTCGACGTCGACGGTCCCTACAAGGCCGACCACTACCGCTACTGAGTCAGGCCGCTCGCCGGACGTGAAACTAGTTTCACGTCCGGCACCGAGTGTGAAAGTAACGTCACGCTCGACGGCCCGATAGGCTCGGCGCCGTGCTGATCGCGATCGAAGGGGTGGACGGCGCGGGCAAGCGGACGCTGTCCGAGGGCCTGCGCAAGGCCTTCGAGGCGGCCGGGAAGTCCGTGGCCATCACGGCCTTCCCGCGTTACGGCAAATCGGTGACCGCCGACGTCGCGGCCGAGGCCCTGCACGGCCGGCACGGTGACCTGGCGTCTTCGGTCTACGCGATGGCGATGCTGTTCGCGCTCGACCGGGCGGGCGCCGTGGACGACATCGAGGCGCTGGTCCGCGACCACGACGTGGTTATCCTGGATCGCTACGTCGCGTCCAACGCCGCCTACAGCGCCGCGCGCCTGCACGAGGGGGCCGGCGGGGCGGCCGCCGCCTGGGTGCTCGAGCTGGAGTACCGGCGGCTGGGGCTGCCCGCGCCCGACTGGCAGGTGCTGCTCGCGGTGCCGGCGGAGCTGGCCGGGCAGCGCGCGCGCAGCCGGGCGCAGTCCGACCCGGGGCGGGCGCGCGACAGCTACGAACGCGACGACGAACTGCAGCTGCGCACCGGCGCGGTCTACGCGGAGCTGGCCGCCGCGGGCTGGGGCGGGCCCTGGCTGGTCGCCGACGCGGACGTCGATCCGGCCCGGCTGGCCGCCACCCTCATCGGTGCCAAGGACGTGCCGGCGACCGTCCGGGAGGGCACGCCGGGGGCGCCGGGCAGGGGTTTTTGACCGGATTTGGCTCCATATTTGCGGCTCGGCCCAAGAAACGCCCGTGTGGCGCGCCAATTTTGTCCCGATCTGGTGACACCATGGATGCCATGAGGCAAAGGATCTTAGTCGTCGATGACGACGCTTCGCTGGCCGAGATGCTCACCATCGTGTTGCGTGGGGAGGGTTTCGACACCGCGGTCATCGGTGACGGTACCCAGGCCCTGACTGCGGTGCGCGAACTGCGCCCCGATTTGGTACTCCTGGACCTGATGCTGCCGGGCATGAACGGCATCGACGTGTGCCGCGTGCTGCGCGCCGACTCCGGTGTGCCGATCGTGATGCTGACCGCCAAGACCGACACCGTGGATGTGGTGTTGGGTCTGGAGTCGGGCGCCGACGACTACATCATGAAGCCGTTCAAGCCCAAGGAGCTGGTGGCCCGGGTGCGGGCGCCGCTGCGGCGCAACGACGACGAGCCCGCCGAGATGCTTTCCATCGCCGACGTCGAGATCGACGTGCCGGCGCACAAGGTGACGCGCAACGGCGAGCAGATCTCCCTGACGCCGCTGGAGTTCGACCTGCTGGTCGCGTTGGCGCGCAAACCGCGCCAGGTGTTTACTCGTGATGTGCTGCTCGAACAGGTGTGGGGCTACCGGCACCCGGCGGACACCCGCCTGGTGAACGTGCACGTCCAGCGTCTGCGGGCCAAGGTTGAGAAGGACCCGGAGAACCCGACCGTGGTGCTGACCGTTCGAGGAGTGGGATACAAGGCCGGACCTCCGTGATCCGGGGGCGCCATTGATCTGGGGCTCTCGGCGACGCACTAGGAGCCGTTGGGGGCGCTCGGGCCCCATGACCCGCGGCATGGGTGCGGTGAGTCGCGCCGTCGCCGCTGCCTGGCGCCGGTCGTTGCAGCTGCGTGTCGTCGCGCTGACGCTCGGCATGTCGCTGGCGGTGATCCTCGCGCTCGGCTTCGTGCTGACCTCTCAGGTCACCAACCGTGTGCTCGACGTCAAGGTCAAGGCCGGCATCGAGCAGATCGAGCGCGCGCGCACCACCGTCGGCGGGATCGTCAGCGGCGAGGAGACGCGCTCGCTGGACAGCAGTCTGCAGCTGGCCCGCAACACGCTGACATCGAAGACCGACTCGGCGTCGGGCGCGGGGCTGGCCGGCGCGTTCGACGCGGTGCTGATCGTGCCCGGTGACGGGCCCCGCGCGGCGACCACGGCCGGCCCGGTCGACCAGGTGCCCAATGCCCTGCGCGGCTTCGTCAAGGCCGGGCAGGCGTCGTACCAGTACGCCACCGTGCACACCGACGGCTTCTCGGGCCCGGCGCTGGTCATGGGCACGCCGGCGTCGTCGCAGGTGGCCAACCTGGAGCTTTATCTGATCTTCCCGCTGAAGAACGAGCAGGCCACCATCACGCTGGTCCGCGGCACGATGATCACCGGCGGCGCGGTGCTGCTGGTGCTGCTCGCCGGGATCGCGCTGCTGGTGTCCCGCCAGGTCGTGGTGCCGGTGCGGTCGGCCTCGCGGATCGCCGAGCGGTTCGCCGAGGGGCACCTGTCCGAACGCATGCCGGTGCGCGGCGAGGACGACATGGCCCGGCTGGCGGTGTCCTTCAACGACATGGCGGAGAGCCTGTCCCGGCAGATCACCCAGCTCGAGGAGTTCGGCAACCTGCAGCGCCGGTTCACCTCGGACGTCAGCCACGAGCTGCGCACCCCGCTGACCACCGTGCGGATGGCCGCCGACCTCATCTATGACCACAGCGCCGACCTCGACCCGACGCTGGCGCGCTCCACCGAGCTGATGGTCAACGAGCTGGACCGGTTCGAGTCGCTGCTCAACGACCTGCTGGAGATCTCCCGGCACGACGCCGGTGTGGCCGAGCTGTCCGTCGAGGCGGTGGACCTGCGCACCACCGTGCAGAGCGCGCTGGGCAACGTCGGCCACCTGGCCGAAGACGCCGGCATCGAGCTGCTCGTCGACCTGCCGGAGGAAGAGGTGATCGCCGAGGTCGACACCCGGCGGGTGGAGCGGATCCTGCGCAACCTGATCGCCAACGCGATCGACCACGCCGAGCACAAGCCCGTGCAGATCCGGATGGGGGCCGACGAGGACACCGTGGCCGTCACCGTTCGCGACTACGGCGTGGGGCTGCGGCCCGGCGAGGAGAAGCTGGTGTTCAGCCGGTTCTGGCGGGCCGACCCGTCGCGGGTGCGCCGGTCCGGGGGCACCGGGCTGGGCCTGGCGATCAGCGTGGAGGATGCCCGTCTGCACCAGGGCCGGCTGGAGGCGTGGGGCGAGCCCGGTGAGGGCTCGTGCTTCCGGCTCACCCTTCCGCTGGTCCGCGGCCACAAGGTCACCACCAGCCCGCTGCCCATGAAGCCCATTCCGCCCACCGCGACGACGACGACGGGCCCGCAGCAGACCAAAGACCGGTCGCGGCAACGCGAACACGCCGAGAGGAGCGGGTGATGCGGCGCCTGCTCGGGCTGTTGGTCCTCGCGGTGGTGCTGGCCGGGTGCGCGGGGGTGCCCAGCTCGTCGGCTCCCCAGGCCATCGGCACCGTCGAACGGCCGGCGCCGTCGAACCTGCCCAAGCCGACGCCGGGCATGGATCCCGACGTGTTGCTGCGCGAATTCCTCAAGGCCACAGCCGATCCCGCGAACCGGCATCTGGCGGCCCGGCAGTTCCTCACCCAGTCGGCGTCCAACGCCTGGGACGACGCCGGCAGCGCCCTGCTGATCGACCACGTGGTATTCGTGGAAACCCGTGCCGCCGAACGGGTTTCGGCGAACATGCGGGCGGACATCCTGGGGTCGCTGTCGGACATGGGGGTGTTCGAGACCGCGGAGGGGGTGCTGCCCGACCCGGGCCCGATCGAGTTGGTCAAGACCTCGGGCGGGTGGCGGATCGACCGGCTGCCCAACGGGGTCTTCCTGGACTGGCAGCAGTTTCAGTCGACCTACAAGCGCAACACGCTGTACTTCGCCGACCCCACCGGCAAGACGGTGGTACCCGATCCGCGCTATGTCGCGGTCGCCGATCACGACCAGCTCGCCACCGAGTTGGTCTCCAAGCTGATCGGCGGCCCGCGGCCGGAGATGGCGCACACCGTCCGCAACCTGCTTGCCCCGCCGCTGCGGTTGCGCGGGCCGGTGACCCGCGCCGACGGCGGCAAGAACGGGATCGGGCGCGGCTACGGCGGCGCGCGCATCGACCTGGAGAAGTTGTCCACCACCGATCCGCACAGCAGGCAATTGCTTGCCGCGCAGATCATCTGGACGCTGGCCCGGGCCGACATCCGGGGCCCGTATGTGATCAACGCCGACGGCGCGCCGCTGGACGACAGGTTCGCCGAGGGCTGGACGACCTCCGACGTGGCGGCCACCGACCCCGGCGTGGCCGACGGCGCGGGCGCCGGGCTGCATGCCCTGGTGAACGGCTCGCTGGTGTCACTGGACGGGCAGCGCTTCACCAACGTTCCCGGGGCCTTCGGGCGGATGGGCGACCAGACCGGCGCCGCGCTGTCCCGCAGCGGGCGGCAGGTGGCGTCCGTCGTCACGCTGCACCGGGGCGCGCCCGACGAAGCGGCGTCGCTGTGGATCGGCGACCTCGGCGGCGAGGCGGTCCAGTCCGCCGACGGGCACAGCCTGACGCGGCCCAGCTGGTCGCTGGACGACGCGGTCTGGACGGTGGTGGACGGCAACAACGTGCTGCGGGCGATCCAGGAGCCGGCCTCGGGGCAACCCGCCCGCATCCCGGTCGATTCCGTCGCCGTGGCCAGCCGCTTCCCGGGTCCGATCACCGACCTGCAGCTGTCCCGCGACAGCACACGCGCCGCGATGGTGATCGGCGGCCAGGTGGTGCTGGCCAGCGTCGAGCAGACCCAGGCCGGACAGTTCGCCCTGACCTACCCGCGGCGGCTCGGCTTCGGGCTGGGCAATTCGGTCGTCTCGCTGTCCTGGCGCACCGGCGACGACATCGTGGTGACCCGCACCGACGCCAGCCATCCGGTGTCCTACGTCAACCTCGACGGGGTGAATTCCGACGCGCCGGCCCGCGGGCTGCAGATGCCGGTGCTGACCGTCGCGGCCAACCCGTCGACGATCTACGTCGGGGCCCCGCAAGGGGTGCTGCAGTACTCGGCGTCGGCGGCCGAAAGCCAGCAGGGCTGGTCGGAGGTGCCCGGGCTGACGGTGTTCGGGGCGGCCCCGGTGCTGCCGGGCTAGTGGCGATCGCAAGCGCGGCGGAGCCGGGCGCGGCGGGTCGCCACCATCGGGCTGACCGCCGCGGCCGGGGTTGTCACCCCCGCCCGCGACACTGGCGGTCATGCTTGACCTCATCCTGCCGCTGCAGTGCGGCGGTTGCGGGGCCCCGTCGACCCCCTGGTGTGACGCCTGCGCCAGGGAGCTGTCGGTGGCCGCCGACCAGCCGCACGTGGTAAGCCCGCGGGTGGACCCGCAGGTGCCGGTGTTCGCGCTCGGCCGCTACGCCGGCGCGCGCCGGCGGGCGATCCTGGGGCTCAAGGAGCACGGCCGCGGCGACCTCGTGGGACCGTTGGCGGCCGCGCTGGCCACCGGCGTGCACCGGCTGCTGTCGTGGGGAATCGTCGAGACCCCGCTGACCGTCGTGCCGGCTCCGACGCGTCGTTCGGCGGCGCGCCGGCGCGGCGGCGACCCGGTCACCCGGCTGGCGCGCACCGCCGTGTCCGGCCACCCGGCCATCGCCGTCGTCCCGGCGCTGCGGATGCGGGCGCTGGTTCGCGACTCGGTGGGTCTGGGCATCACCGCCCGCGAGCGCAACGTCGCGGGCCGGGTGCTGCTGGGGGGACGGCGACCGGTCACCGAGGTGTTGATCGTCGACGACATCGTCACCACCGGGGCGACGGCGCGCGAGTCGGTGCGGGTCTTGGGCGCCGCCGGCGTGCGGGTCGCCGCCGTGCTCACGGTCGCTGTCGCGTGAGGCTGTGCGGTCGCCAAGAGTATGTGAAGAACTCGCAACAGCTCCGCGAAATCAGTGGCATGGCGAGGCGAACAAGAGCTAACGTCGAGAACAACATCAATCGACTCACTGGTCTGACTCACTGGTCGCGACATTCCCAGGTTGAGACCCCACTCGCGGGAAGGGGTGAGTATTCGACACCTTGCATCGGCGAGCAGCCTGCGGCGGTGACTTGTTGAAAGGACCGCTCTCCCACCTCGTCGGCGCGTCGTAGTAAGCCGGGCACGCAGGGCGCGTGCGACGTGAGAGAGAAACGAGTTGTCACGTATGTCAAGGCTATCCGTGGATTCCGGTCAGATTCTCGACCAACCGCCGACGCACACCGACGGCCAAGCCCAACCGACGACAGATGCCGAAGTCGTCATCAAGGGTCGCAATGTAGAAATCCCTGACCACTACCGCGTCTACGTCTCCCAGAAACTCTCCCGCCTCGAGCGGTTCGATCGCTCCATCTACCTCTTCGATGTCGAGCTCAAACACGCGCCCAACCGGCGCCAGCGCAAATCGTGTCAACGCGTGGAGATCACCGCCCGCGGCCGTGGGCCGGTAAGCCGGGCCGAGGCCTGTGCCGACAGCTTCTACGCGGCGTTCGAGTCCGCGGTCGACAAGCTGGAGAACCGGCTGCGCCGCGCCAAGGACCGCCGCAAGGTCCACTACGGCGACAAGACGCCGGTCTCGCTGGCCGCCGCCACCGCGGTGGTGCCGGCGCCGCCGCGCGAACCCGGGCCGGAGCCGCCCGTCGACCTCGATGGCGCCGAGACCGACCACGAGCCCGGCCGCATCGTGCGGACCAAGGAGCACCCGGCCACGCCGATGACGGTCGACGACGCGCTCTACGAGATGGAGCTCGTCGGGCACGACTTCTTCCTCTTCCACGACAAGCAGACCGAACGGCCATGCGTGGTCTACCGCCGCCACGGCTACGACTACGGGCTGATCAGGCTCGCCTGAGCAGGCCATCCTGAGGTTGGGCGGCCCTCGCGGGGTTGTCACCTACCATGGGAGTCGCCTTACACAGACTCCTACCAACAGGGGACAACACCGTGCTGTCGAAGTTGCTGCGCCTCGGCGAAGGTCGCATGCTCAAGCGTCTCAAGCGGGTGTCTGACTACGTCAACACCTTGTCCGACGAGGTCGAAAAGCTCACCGACGCGGAGCTGCGCGCCAAGACCGACGAGTTCAAGAAGCGGCACGCCGACGGCGAGAGCCTCGACGACCTGCTCCCCGAGGCGTTCGCGGTGGCCCGCGAGGCGGCCTGGCGGGTGCTCGACCAGCGCCCCTTCGACGTCCAGGTGATGGGCGCGGCGGCGCTGCACTTCGGCAACGTCGCCGAGATGAAGACCGGTGAGGGCAAGACCCTGACCTCGGTGTTGCCCGCCTACCTCAACGGCATCGGCGGCAAGGGCGTGCACGTCGTCACGGTCAACGACTACCTGGCCAAACGAGACAGCGAGTGGATGGGCCGCGTGCACCGCTTCCTCGGCCTGGACGTGGGCGTGATCCTGGCCCAGATGACGCCCGACGAGCGGCGGGTGGCCTACAACGCCGACATCACCTACGGCACCAACAACGAGTTCGGCTTCGACTACCTGCGCGACAACATGGCGCATTCGCTGGACGACCTGGTGCAGCGCGGGCACAACTTCGCGATCGTCGACGAGGTCGACTCCATCCTGATCGACGAGGCCCGCACCCCGCTGATCATCTCCGGGCCCGCCGACGGCGCCTCGAACTGGTACCTCGAGTTCGCCCGGCTGGCGCCGCTGATGGAGAAGGACGTCCACTACGAGGTCGACCTGCGCAAGCGCACCGTCGGCGTGCACGAACTCGGCGTCGAATTCGTCGAAGACCAGCTCGGCATCGACAACCTCTACGAGGCCGCCAACTCGCCGCTGGTCAGCTACCTCAACAACGCACTGAAGGCCAAAGAGCTGTTCAACCGCGACAAGGACTACATCGTCCGCGACGGCGAGGTCCTCATCGTCGACGAGTTCACCGGCCGCGTGCTCTACGGCCGCCGCTACAACGAGGGCATGCACCAGGCCATCGAGGCCAAGGAACACGTCGAGATCAAGGCCGAGAACCAGACGCTGGCCACCATCACGCTGCAGAACTACTTCCGGCTCTACGACAAGCTCGCCGGCATGACCGGTACCGCCCAGACCGAGGCCGCCGAGCTGCACGAGATCTACAAGCTGGGCGTGGTGCCGATCCCGACCAACAAGCCGATGGTCCGCACCGACTGCTCCGACCTCATCTACAAGACCGAGGAGGCCAAGTACATCGCGGTCGTCGACGACGTCGCCGAGCGCTACGAGAAGGGCCAGCCGGTCCTGATCGGTACCACCAGCGTGGAGCGCTCGGAGTACCTGTCGCGGCAGTTCCAGAAGCGCCGCATCCCGCACAACGTGCTCAACGCCAAGTACCACGAGCAGGAGGCGGGCATCGTCGCGGTGGCCGGCCGCCGGGGTGGCGTCACGGTGGCCACCAACATGGCCGGCCGCGGTACCGACATCGTGCTGGGCGGCAACGTCGACTTCCTCACCGACCTGCGGCTGCGCGAGCGCGGCCTCGACCCGGTGGAGACGCCCGACGAGTACGAGGCGGCCTGGCACGAGGAGCTGCCCAAGGTCAAAGAGGAGGCCGGCAAGGAGGCCGCCGAGGTGATCGAGGCCGGCGGCCTGTACGTGCTGGGCACCGAGCGGCACGAGTCGCGTCGCATCGACAACCAGCTGCGCGGCCGCTCCGGCCGGCAGGGTGACCCGGGCGAGTCCCGTTTCTACCTGTCGCTGGGCGACGAGCTCATGCGCCGGTTCAACGGCGCCGCGCTGGAGGCGATGCTCAACCGGCTGAACCTGCCCGACGACGTGCCGATCGAGGCCAAGATGGTCACCCGCGCGATCAAGAGCGCCCAGACCCAGGTCGAGCAGCAGAACTTCGAGGTCAGAAAGAACGTCCTCAAGTACGACGAGGTGATGAACCAGCAGCGCAAGGTGATCTACGCCGAGCGCCGCCGCATCCTGGAGGGCGAGAACCTCAAGGAGCAGGCGCTGGACATGGTCCGCGACGTGGTCACCGCCTACGTCAACGGTGCGACCGCCGACGGCTATGCCGAGGACTGGGACCTTGAGGCGTTGTGGACCGCGCTCAAGACGCTCTACCCGGTCGGCATCGACCACGAGACCCTGATGCGCCTGGACGGTGACTCCGAGCGCGACGACCTCACCCGCGAGGAGCTGCTCGACGAGCTGCTCAAGGACGCCGAACGCGCTTATGCGGCAAGGGAAGCCGAGCTCGAGGAGATCGCGGGCGAGGGCGCGATGCGGCAGCTGGAGCGCAACGTGCTGCTCAACGTCATCGACCGCAAGTGGCGCGAACACCTCTACGAGATGGACTACCTCAAGGAGGGCATCGGGCTGCGCGCCATGGCGCAGCGCGATCCGCTGGTGGAGTACCAGCGCGAGGGCTACGACATGTTCATGGCGATGCTCGACGGCATGAAGGAGGAGTCGGTCGGGTTCCTGTTCAACGTCACCGTCGAGGCGGTGCCGTCGCCGCAGGTCGCGCCGATGGAAGCGCCGGAGGGGCTCAAGGACCTCGGCGCCGCGGCAGACCAGGGCGACATCGCCCCGCCGGTGCGCGAAGAGCCTCCAGCCCAGTTGCGCGCCAAGGGAATCGACGACCAGCAACCGGCCCTGACCTATTCCGGCCCGTCCGAGGACGGCTCGGCGCAGGTGCAGCGCAACGGCGGCGACGGCCAGAAGACGCCGGCGGGCGTCGCGGGCGGAGGCTCCCGGCGTGAGCGCCGTGCGGCCGCAAGGCAGCAGGGTCGCGGGGCCAAGCCGCCCAAGTCGGTCAAGCGCCGCTAAGGCTTCGCTTCTGAACGCCGAGCGTGAAGTTGGTTTCACACTCGGCGCCGAGCGTGAAACCAACTTCACACTCGGCGTGCGGCAGGCGGCCGGCTTCACACCCCGACTGGTCAAAAATGCCTAGGGTCCCCTTGCGCCAAGATGAGGCAATCGACCTATAGGCGGGCGCGGGCACGGGGCGGACACTTAGCCCATGAGGCGATATCTGACGCTTGGCTACGGCGCCGCGGCGTACCTGCTCTTTCTCGCGGCCTTCCTGTATCTCATCGGTTTCGTGGGCAACCTGGCGGTGCCACGAAGCGTCGACCGCGGACTCCCCGCATCCATCGCCGAGGCGGTGCTGGTCAACACGGCGCTGATCGCCGCGTTCGGGGTCCAGCACAGCGTGATGGCCCGGCCCGCGTTCAAGCGCTGGTGGGTCCGCGTCGTGCCGTCGCCGATCGAGCGCAGCACCTACGTGCTGCTGTCCAGCGCGGTGTTGGCCCTGTTGTACTGGCAATGGCGAACGATGCCGACCGTCTTCTGGGACGTGCGGGTGCCCGCCCTTCGCGCGGTGCTGTGGGCGCTGTTCTGGCTCGGCTGGGCGATAGCGCTGCTGGCGACGTTCCTGATCAACCATTTCGACCTGTTCGGGCTCCGGCAGGTGTATTTGGCGTCGCGCCAAAAGCCCTACACCAGCGTCGAATTCCGCGTCCGCCTGCTCTACCGCGTGGTGCGCCACCCCCTGATGCTCGGGATGGTCATCGCGTTCTGGGCCGCGCCCGTCATGACGGCCGGGCATTTGCTGTTCTCGATCGGCATGACGTGCTACATCCTGATCGCCACGCAGCTGGAGGAGCGTGACCTGGTCGCATCGCTGGGCCCCCAATACCGCGATTACCGGCGCGAGGTGTCGATGCTGCTGCCGATACCGCGCCGCCAGCCCGCGGGGGTGGCCCGGCAGGGCTGACTCTTCAGGAGTTCTCTAGGAGCCCCGCGATCCGGAGACCGCGCCACCGGCCGACCTGTCAGGATTGACGGTATGGATGTCAAGGAGGTGCTGCTGCCGGGGGTCGGCCTTCGCTACGAGTTCACCGATCACAAGGGCGACCGCATCGGCATCATCGCGCGGCGAAGCGGCGACTTCGAGGTCGTCGTGTATGCCCGCGACGATCCGGACGAGGCGCGGCCGCTCCTGCAACTCAGTGACGAGGAGGCCGAGGCGGTGGCCCAGATCCTGGGGGCGCCCCGGATCGCCGAGCGGTTCACCGAGCTGGCCCGCGAAATACCCGGACTCGAGACCGGTCAGGTCCACATCCTGGCCAGCAGCCCGTTTGTCGGGCACCCCTTGGGCGACACCCACGCCCGCACTCGAACCGGCGCCTCCATTGTCGCGATCGTGCGCAACGAGGAAGTGCTCGCCTCGCCCGGGCCGGCCGAAATGCTTTACGCCCGAGACGTTTTGATCGTGATCGGCACTCAGGACGGAATCGCCGGCGTCGAGCAGATAATCGACAAGGGCTGAGCCGGTGCAGGTCCTCCAGCAGGCGGGCGATGACGCCCGAGGAGGAGATGTAGGTGACCCCGGCCAGACACAGGA
>NZ_LZKD01000079.1:0-1825 GCF_001668695.1 Mycobacterium sp. E2497 | reverse complement strand
GTGGCCGCCCCCCTGACCACCGCCACACCCAACCGCCAACGCGACCACTCCAGCCCCGAGTGCCGAAACGATGAAACGAATCCTCATTTCGTCTCCTTGCTAAAAGGGGCGAAAGCCAATCTTGTTTGCTCGAAGAATATGAGCCCGGCTGGCGGCGTGGATCGACTTTCCATCAACTTGCTGGCCGCCGTCACCAGTTCGCGATCGTCGTGGCCGGCATCCTTGGAAGGACCTGCAACACTCCACGGCTTCGCAGCTCTTCCCGTTACCGACGATCGAACGTCGCCGCCCGTTGTCACGGACCAGGTATGCGGACAACGCCAAGATCCCGACGATGTAGGCGCCTACCGGCATCCCCACCGCCAGCACCGTCTGCGCCGAGTCGAGCTGGGAGCGGTGGTCGAGGAAGTAGGTCGCGGCATTCAGACCTGCCCCGGTGGCAAGGTCAGGTCGAACAACAGCTCGAGTGGCGTCGCAATGCGGGCGCGCTCGTCCGGGAGCGGAACTGACGCGATTTCTCGGTCGGCCGATGCGCTGCACCGTTGACCCTGATCTACTACCACGCGTAGTATTCGGGCTATCCCACCATGCACAAGGGGGTGCAACGTGAGGTGGAGTTTCGCCCAGATCGGGCTGTTGATCATTTGCGCTTTCCATGTCGCGCAGGCGGTGATCGGCTTCATCATGAATCCGAGCTTCGCGACCGGGCCGGGGGCGCCAACCGTGCAATTGCTCGGAATGGACTACAACGGCTGGCACGCCGTCGCCGGTCTCGCCCTCTTCGCTCCGGGCCTGGTGTTCGCCGTGCGCAAGTCGTGGGCCGTGTTATATCTGCTCCTCGCCGCGATAGCCGGTGCGCTGCCGGGCATTTGGGCGTTTTTCTCGCATCAGGTCGCCTTCGTCTTCACCTTTCCCAACAACATCACCGACGGAATCGTGCATTTGGTGACCGCCACGGTGATGGTCGCGGTGGCGGGAGTGCAGATCGGGATGGACGGCGGGCTGCGAGACTCGCTCGCCGATCTCCGGAAAGCGCGTTAGCCATACGGGATACGGCGAGCACTGTGGACTTCCGCCCGTCTACGAGTGACGTAGGTCCCTAGCCGCTATGCCGTACATATTCAAAGCTCCCACTCATGACACACCTCATTACCTGCAAGGTTGGGGGCTTGCTCGCCATCACAGCGGTGCTGGCGAACACTGCATGCACCCATCGCGCACCGCCACCGCCGTCGCAAACAACCGGCTCACCAACGACTACGCAGACAACCACGCCAACGTCGTCAACCACGCCGCCGACCACGACCGTCCCGCCCGGTCCGCATTCCGCGGCGGCCGACATCGACTTGCCACCCGGATCGGTTCTCACAAAGACACTCAACAATGTCGACAAGGCCGGGCAACCGATAACACAGGAGTTCTACTCCTACACGGTGCCCTACGACGTCGCCGTGGAATTCGTCGGAAAGCAGTTGTCCCAGAACCTATCCCCGAATGGATGGTACAAGGGCAAGCTTCGCCCATGCCATGGCCGCGTCGCTCCTGATCCTGCCCTGATCCCCCCTCCGTGGCACAACGAGAACTTGACGGAATGGCGGTGGTCCGACGGCAACAGGGCATTGAATGTCGACGTGAGCAATCCCGAAAGCAAGGTCATCAAGGAGCCAACGATCTCCATCGCGGACCTGCCGCTCAGTTCGGCCGGGTCCTGCCTGTAGGCGACTTCGAGCGGGCGGCAATCGTTATCGCCCCGCCAGCGCTGCTCATACGGCTTCGATCAAGCAGTTACCGACTTCGCCCCTTCTGCGAGGAGACGAAATGAGGA
>NZ_LZKD01000078.1:0-2861 GCF_001668695.1 Mycobacterium sp. E2497 | reverse complement strand
CCAGTTTGCCGTCGGCACGTTGGGCGACCGCGGTGAAATCGGTCTGCTGCGCGTCGGTGACGTTCACCTGGCCCGTATGGCCGGTGCCCAGGTCGACCACGAAATAGCCGCCCCGCGCGGCGAGGTAGACGGTGCCGTGGCCGTCATCGGTCATGGCGGTCGCCGGGCCCGGCAGGTCGATGACCCGCGCCGCGGCCTTCGGGTCATCGAAGACGGCGACGCTGCCCGGCCCCGCCGGGGCGGCGCCGGGCGCCAGCACCGCCAGTCGGCGGGCGGCGCCGTCGAAGGCGGCCGCGACGGCGTGGATCGGCAGTGGGCGAACCGTGCCGGCGGGGTTCTGTGACGCCGGCGGGGAGACGGCGGCCGCGGCCGGTTCGATGGTGGGCGGCGCGGGTTTGAATGTATTCGACGAACAACCGGTCACCGCGGCCAGCAAAATCGCGAATCCGATCACACGGCAATGAGCTGTGGGTTGATTACGCCCGTGCAATGACAGCAACTATCTTCCCTTGTGCGACGACTGTAGGCCTTCCACTTTAAGGAACGCCTTCGCATCCAATATGGCCATGTCGCGCACATCAAGCCTCGGGGGCGAGGTATCGTCGGCTTATGGCCGTCACCGTTGACCGGCATATCGCGGAGAAAGAGTTTGCTGTCGAAGACATGTCGACAGGGATTTTCGCCAGCGGATATGGACAAGTCGGTGATGGGCGCAGTTTCTCGTTCCACATTGAGCACGGCTTGCTCGTCGTCGAAATTTACCGGCCCCGCCTTGCCGGGCCAGTCCCGCAGGCCGACGAGGTCGTCGCCACCGCGGTGCGCAGCCTGGTCGACATCGACCTCACCGACGAGCGCAGCCTGACCGCCGCCGTGCGGGACTCGGTGGCGCACGCGGTGCCGGTGTCGCGCTAGTCGCGCGCTGATCATCAACCCGCAGTCGCACCGGGTACGGTCGTGGTCGTGGTTGCCCTGATGCCTCGGACGTCCCGGTTGGGCGCCGCGGCATGACGGTGATCCTGTTGCGCCACGGCCGCTCCACCTCCAACACCGCCGGCGTCCTGGCGGGTCGCTCGGAGGGCGTCGACCTTGACGAGAAGGGCCGCGACCAGGCCGCCGGGCTGATCGACCGCATCGGTGACCTGCCCATCCGCGCGCTGATCAGTTCGCCGTTGCTGCGCTGCCGGCGCACGGTCGAGCCGCTCGCTGCCGCGCTGTGCCTGGAGCCGCTCATCGACGACCGGCTCGCGGAGGTGGACTACGGGGACTGGACCGGCCGCAAGATCGCCGAGCTGGCCGGCGAGCCGCTGTGGAGGGTCGTGCAGGCCCACCCGAGCGCGGCAGTGTTTCCCGGCGGCGAGGGTCTGGCGCAGGTGCAGGCGCGCGCCGTGGCGGCCATCCGGGAACACGATCGACGGCTGGCCCTCGAGCATGGCGGGGAACAGGGCGGCGACGCCCTGTGGGTGGCCTGCACTCACGGTGATGTCATCAAGGCCGTCATCGCCGACGCGTACGGCATGCACCTGGACGCTTTCCAGCGGGTCACCGCCGACCCGGCGTCGGTGAGCGTGATCCGGTACACCGAACTGCGCCCGTTCGTGTTGCACGTCAACCACACCGGTGCGAAATTGGCTGCAGCGCTGCGGGCCGGGCCACCGCCCCAGAACGGGGCGAAGGCGAAGGCCGACGGCGACTCCCATGCAGCGCCAACGGAACACGCGCCCACGGAACAGACACCAAAGGAACAAGCGCCAACGGAACGGCCGGCGCCCGGGGAGCAGCCGGCCGGGTTCGTGCCGTCCAGTGACGCGGTGGTCGGCGGCTCGACTGACTGATTCCGCTTAAAACTGACGGAGCGGGGCAATCGAATCGCACGGCGAAGGCAACAGCCGGTATTTTGGAGGTGCCATGGCCCGCGCAATCCACGTCTTCCGCACACCCGACCGCTTCGTGGCCGGGACCGTCGGCCAGCCCGGAAACCGCACGTTCTACATCCAGGCGGTGCACGATTCCCGGGTGGTGTCGGTGGTGCTGGAGAAGCAGCAAGTCGCGGTGCTGGCCGAACGCATCGACGCCCTGCTGCTCGAGGTGAATCGCAGGTTCGGCACGCCGGTCCCCCCGGAGCCCACCGAAGTCGAGGATCTCAACCCATTGGTCACGCCCGTGGATGCCGAGTTTCGGGTCGGAACCATGGGCCTGGGCTGGGATTCGGAGGCGCAGACCGTGGTGGTCGAATTGCTGGCCGTCACCGACGCGGAGTTCGACGCGTCGGTGGTGCTCGACGACACCGAGGAGGGGCCCGACGCGGTGCGGGTGTTCCTGACGCCGGAATCGGCGCGGCAGTTCGCCACGCGCTCCAATCGCGTCATCTCGGCGGGACGGCCCCCGTGCCCGCTCTGCGACGAACCGTTGGATCCGGAGGGCCATATCTGCGCGCGCGCCAACGGCTATAGGCGCAGCGCGCTGCTCGGGCCTGACGATGAACTTGAGGCCTGACGACCGTGAGGTGCTGCGCAACGGCGAGCTGACGGTCCTGGGACGCATCCGCTCTGCCAGCAACGCCACCTTCCTGTGCGAGTCCACGCTCGGCGAATCGACCGTGCACTGCGTCTACAAGCCGGTCTCGGGCGAGGCCCCGCTGTGGGATTTTCCCGACGGGACGCTGGCCGGCCGCGAACTCGCGGCCTACCTGGTGTCGACGCGGTTGGGCTGGAACATCGTGCCGTACACAGTGATTCGTCACGGGCCGGCCGGCCCCGGCATGCTGCAGTTGTGGGTGGAGCAACCGGGCGACGCCACCGGCTCCGAACCGAGCCCCGGCCCCGACCTGGTCGACCTGTTTCCCGCCGACAAACCGCAGCCGG
>NZ_LZKD01000077.1:0-643 GCF_001668695.1 Mycobacterium sp. E2497 | reverse complement strand
ATCGTCGCCTTCGAGGCTTTCAAGATGGAGCGGTACGCCGCGTTCTTCGAACGCGCCTACAACATTCTTCCCGACGACGGCCGCATGTTATTGCATACCATTTTGACCTACACCCAGAAACAGCAGTACGAACGCGGCGTCTCCATCACGATGAATGATCTTCGATTCGCGCGCTTCATTGGCACTGAAATTTTCCCGGGCGGACAATTGCCGGCGCAGGAAGACATCTTCAGGTTCGCCGGCGAAGCGGGGTTCTCCGTGCAGCAGGTCCAATTGCTGCAGGAGCACTACGAGCGCACGCTCAATATCTGGGCGGCCAACCTGGAGGCCAACCGCGAGCAGGCGGTCGAGCTGCAGTCCGAAGAGGTCTACGGCAAGTACATGCACTACCTGACCGGCTGTGAGAACTTCTTCCGCAAGGGCATCAGCAATGTCGGGCAGTTCACCCTCGTGAAGTAGGTGGCGAGGGGCCGGGGACCGCTACTTTTCCAGCGTGAACTGGTCGACGTCCGTGTAACCCTGGCGGAACAGCTTCGCGCAGCCGGTCAGGTACTTCATGTAGCGGTCGTAGACCTCTTGTGACTGGATGGCGACGGCCTGCTCGCGATTGGCCTCGAGGGCGGCAGCCCAGGTCTTCAGGGTC
>NZ_LZKD01000076.1:0-32974 GCF_001668695.1 Mycobacterium sp. E2497 | reverse complement strand
GATCGACGAGAACTATTACAGTCCCGCCGCCGTCCGGCGCGTCGTGCCCTATCCCGGCAGCTTCTGGCCGGTCACCGGGCTGAATTCGCCGACCGTCAACAGCTCCGTGAACACCGGGGCGAACAACCTCGACGCCGCGATCCGCAACACCGAAGGTCCCATCTCGGTGACCGGCCAGAAGCTGCCGGGATAGGGCACGACGCGCCGGACGGCGGCGGGACTGTAATAGTTCTCGTCGATCTGCGGCTGCATCGCCGGGTTGAAGTGATACAGCGACCTGAGCGGGCCATACGGGGAGGGCTCCGTTCCGGGCACTATCAGCGCGGTGTCGGCGCCGGCGACGCCGTCATCGAAAACCGTTGTGCACGTCAGCATTCCCACGGCAACGGCCCCGGCGAGCAGTTTGTTCACGAACTCTCCTCGGGCCTTTCGGTCGACCTATAGCAGGGATGCTACCCCGCGCCGGCGCCGGTCAGTCCGAGGACGAGCATGAAGCAGCCGCCTGCCGCGACCAGGACGGCGACGTCGCGGTGGCCGCGGGATCGCAGCCAGGTTTGCAGCGCGGCCATGGCGGCCCGCGTCTTCTGCGGCGCGGCCAGGTAACCGATCAGGGGGATCTCGGCCACGGTGAATGCCACCAGGTTGAAGGCCAGCAGGGCCTGAACCTGGGCGACCGGGGCGGCATGCGAGGCCAGGATGGCCGCCATCGAGCCCATGTAGTTCGCCGACGGCAGCGACGCGCCCATCCCGCTGACCGCCGCCACGGTGAGGGAGTCGCCGCGCAAGAACACGCGTGCGCGGTCGGCCAGCCGCTGCCGGGCGTTCGGCGCCGCCCGATCCAGCAGGACAACTCCTCCGCCACCGCCGGCCGCCGCGTCGACGGGGCGGGCGACCCTGCGCAGTGACCAACTCGTGAACAACACCAGCGCGATCAGCAAAGCGACCACCCCGGAAGCGATCTGGACCTCCGCGACGCTCAGGTGGCCCACGACCGGCGCGGCCCGCAGGACGAAGAGCACCACGAGACCAGCGCCGACCCCCAGGGCGAATCCCCCGCACAAGAACACCAGCAGCTGCAAGAGCGGGCGCCGCCTGCTGAGCAGCAGGATCACCAAGCCGAGCCGTATCGGTTCGAAGATCACCGAGCCGGCCAACACCAGCACGGTGATCCACATGCTGGGCAACCGTACCGGACGCGGCCCGGGCCCGTCCGGAAACCCGCCCGGCCGACACCGTCAGCCGCTGAACTCCCGCGGGGACGGCAAATCTCGGTACCTTGTGTTCAGTCGGGCGTAATTCAGGCGTAACGCCCCACGGGGTTTCACAGCGCGGCTCCCAGCCAGAGCGGTTATGCTGAAGTTTCCCGCAGCTGAACCTGCGGCTGGAGAAATCCTGGGGGCGGCCGGACCTGCCGGTTCGGTGCCCGCCGTTATTTGGTGTCCACCAAAGGGTTTCGTGGAGGAGCGTGACCACGTTCAGCCGCGGCCAGCAGCGGGCGCGCCGGCAGCTCGGCTCCGTGGCATCGGCGCGGACGGTAGGTTGCCGGAAGCATCGCTTGGTGGGCCGCTCAGCTTGGGCTATGCCGAGCCGAATAGCGCGGAGGTGCAGGGTTTTCAGTGTTTGGCATAACGACACTCCGGGACTGGACACCGCAAGCAAGCCCCGTCGTCTGCTGGCATGCTTCCCCCGCAGCGAAGGCGAAAGCCGCAGAAGCGCCGGTCAGCCCGGTGCCACCCAGCTATCAGCAAACGCAACATCTTCGGCGCTACCGCGATCACGCCGCCCGGGGCCTGGACATGTCGCGCTTGATGATCTTCACCTGGGACGTCCCGGGCCGCTGTGACATCCGCGCGATGAATTACGCGGTCAACGCGCACATCCGTCGACACGACACGTACCACAGCTGGTTCGAGTACCGCGATGCGCGCCATATCGTGCGGCACACGATCGCCGACCCGGCAGACATCGAACTGGTCCCGATGGAGCACGGGCGACTGACGCCGGAGGAGTTGCGCGAGCACATCTCCACCCCGCAACCGCTGCAGTGGGACTGCTTCTTCTTCGGGGTGGTGCAGGGCGACGATCACTTCACCTTCTACGCGAGCATCGCCCACCTGTGCGTCGACCCGATGATCGTCGGCGTCCTCTTCACGGAGATCCACCTGATGTACGCGGCCCTGGTCGGCGGCGACGCACCGGTCGACCTCCCGGAGGCCGGCCGGTACGGAGATTACTGCGTACGGCAGCGGGAGGAGATGGACGCGTTGACGGCCGACTCCCCCGAGGTGCGCGCGTGGATGGATTTCGCCGCCGGCAACGGTGGCACGCTGCCGTACTTCCCGCTGCCCCTCGGCGACCTCGCGGTGCCCTACGCCGGAAAGCTCGTCACCGAGACGCTGCTGGACGAGCGGCAGACGGAGCGGTTCGAGCGGGCCTGCGTCGCCGCGGGCGCTCGGTTCAGCGGCGGGGTGTTCGGTTGCGCCGGCCTCACGCACCGTCACTTGACCGGCGCTGATTCGTTTTCCGTGGTGACCACCACCGACACCCGCAGGACGCCGACGGAATTGATGACGACGGGCTGGTTCACCGGCTTGGTTCCGGTCACCGTCGGCGTCGGTGCGGGCCTGTTCGAGGACGCGGCGCGCTCCGCGCAGACGTCCTTCGACTCGGGCATCGAATTGGCGATCGTGCCGTTCGACCGGGTGCTGGAGCTGGCCCCCCCGGAGGCCGGGCTGGGCAGGCCACGGCCCGGCAACTTCGTGATGTCGTTCCTGGACGCAAGCATCGCCCCGCTGTCGTCAGTTGCCAACTCGGACTTGAACTTTCGGATCTACGACGAGGGCAGGGTCTCTCACCAGGTCTCCCTGTGGGTGATTCGCCTCCAGCACGAGACCAAGGTGACGGTGCTGTTCCCCGACAACCCGGCCGCCCGCGAATCGGTGGGCCGCTACATCGACGCGATGAGGTCGGCTTACGTCCGGGTCGCCGACGGCGGGCGCAGCCAGCCCTTTGCGCACACACGCGCGCCGCTATCCGCGCTGACTTAGCAACTCGTCCAGGAGTGCGGTGAACTCTTCCGGCCGTGCCGGCGTGAAGGCGGGCCGGGGCCGAATCCCCGGCACGTCCAAGGTGATCAACGTCGATTTGAACGGTCTGCCGACGTCCAGTGGCAGCCAGCGACGGAAGTCGGAGCTGCCCCAGATCCGGAACCGTTGGGTGAACAATCCCAGCCACTCGGCCTTGTATCCCCGGACGGTTTCCAGCGCAATGACTTTCGAGGTTCCCGAAGGAAAGTGGTAGCGGCGCAACGTGATCGCTGCACGGTCCAGCTGGACCAGGCCGTCGTCGTAGGACTGGCCGCTCATGCCCGTGAACTTCGCAGCTGGTGGCCCCGCGCGGTCAGGCAGTGCCCGTCGTCCAATCGCCACTGCCAGCCATGCAGGTTGCAGGTCAACGTGTTGCCCTCGACCACACCGAATTTCGACAGGTCGGCCTTCAGATGTGGGCAGCGCCGCTGGATTTCCCAGCCGTCCAGCGTGACCGACGACGAATCGTCGTGCGTCTCGGCGAACCAACCGTCGGCGTAGGCGATCCGTTCGTCGGTCAGGCACTTGAAGAACGTGTACAGGTACTCGTTGTAGCCGCCGACGCGCCACGCCCGGAACCGGGTGGACAAGAAGATGGTGTTGACCCAGTCCGGTTCCCGGTCGCGCAGCACGGTGCGGACCAGCTCCGGCGCGATGGCGAACCCGTAGCGGAACTTCTCGTCGGGAACGGGTTCGCGCACCGCACGTTTCGGGAAGTCGAGGACGACGGTCTCCGGCCCGATCACGAGTTCGACGGGATAGCCGATCCCGTCGCAGATCTCGTCACTCTGCGACATGATCGGCTCGAACAGCGCGCGCAGCTGCTCGAGCAGCGGCTCTCCGGCGGCGGGGGCCCAGCTCGCCCGCTCCGCGGCGACGACGGGCGCCATCCGCTCGGCGTAGTCGGCGATGTAGCCCTGTTTCCCGGTGGTGAAGATCGCCTCGACCTGGTCATCGGGCAGCGGGTGGCGCAGCGAGTTCAAGGCGGTGCCGGCGAAGTCCGCGGTGGAGCCGGGGATCATCAGCAGGCCACCGTCGTGCCCGTGGCCGCGCATCTGGTCGAGGAACACCATCTGGTCCGGAAAGATGTTGGCCGCATCGTCGTGGTCGTCGTTGAGATGACGCAGCTCGGGGTCCAGGAAGCAGGGCGGCCCCGCCGACGGGATGACCCACGTCGCGCCCACCTGGGCGATGTACTGGCGGGCCCGGTCCATCTGCCGCTGCCGCTTCTGGACACCGAACGACTCCTTGGCGCGGGCCGGCATGTCGTAGACCATCGGGTACCAGATCGCGCCGGAGTACTGCAGCATGTGCACGTCGATGCGACCGAACGCCGACTCCAGCACGTCCAGGTCGACCGGCCGGGCGTCGTTCATGTTGAAAGCCGTTGTCTCGCCGTCGGAAACCACCAGAGCGGAATCACCGAGCGGACCGTCGGCCGGCGCCCGCAGGGCGATGATCATGACGTCGAGGTCGCCCTTCGGGCCGCTGATCCGGTGCTTGACCGAGGTGGTGGTCTCGAAGAACCGGTGGAAACCCAGCTCTTGCAGCGCGTTTCGCAGGTCGGGGACCGGGAAGTCGGGCAGCAGCACCACCGCGTCCTTGTTGACGTGCTCGGCCAGGTTCTTGGGGTCGAAGTGATCCTTGTGCAGGTGCGAGACATAGAGATAGTCGCAGTCGCCGAGCCTGTCCCAGTCCAGCCCGCTGTTGTCGGGAAACGGGAACCACGACGCGAAGTACGCGGGATTGACCCAGGGGTCGCAGAGGATGCGGCCCGCGGGGGTCTCGATCAGAAATCCGGCGTGACCTACGCTGGTGACCTGCACAAAAACCTTCCTGGGTCCGTAGCGGCCCCATGGCCGGGTAACGGTTTTCCAGCCCCCGAGCTTAGCGCGAGGTGGCATCGCCGGCCTGCCACAGCCGTCGGTAGAAGTCGATGCGTTCCGGATCCGGCTCGACTCCGTAGGCGGCGAAGAATTCCGTGTCCCAGGCCCGGCCTGGGAAATTCCAGCCCAGTGACAGGGTCGCGACCGCGAGGTCGGCCCACCGGTCGGCCACACCGAGGTCGCCGAGGTCGACGTGTCCGCAGTAGCGGCCGCGCTCGTCGATCAGGATGTTGGGTGCGCACGCGTCGCCGTGGCAGACCACCAGTCGGTCGATGGGCGGTTGGCCGCCCAAGCCCGAAGCCGCGGCGGGTGGCAACGTGGCCAGCCGGGTGGCCACGGACCAGTCGAAGGGGCAGGACGACACCGGCAGCCGGTCGTGCAACGTGCGCAGGCCGACGCCGATCGCCCGCACCGCGAGTTCGGGTGTGGCGCGAAGGCGGGGATGCACGGCCGATACGCCGGCTAGTCCCCGGGTGCGCAGCCAGGCGCTGCGCCCGTCGACGCCGGAGCCCAGCACCGGCGGCACCGTCACGTACTTGCCCGCCCAGCGCAGGCGGGCCGCTTCGCCGGCAAAGTCGGCGGCGCGGGCGTCGGCGACCTTGACGAACTCGGCTTCGGCGTCGTCAGTGCCGATCCGGAAAGTCACACCGCCGATTTCGTTGACCCAGACGGCGCGCACCGCTCGGCCGGCGGCAAACTGGCGGACGATCGCGGGTGGCGGAACGGGTGACGCCGGGAAGGTCAAGGGACCGCCTCTTTTCGGCATGTCGGGTGACTCACAGCCGGGAGCACTAGGCTGATCAGCTGTGGAACCGGTATACGGGACTGTCATTCAACTTGCCCGCTTGACTTGGCGATTACAGGGTCTCAAGATCACCGTCGCGGGCGTCGAAAACCTGCCCAAGAGCGGTGGGGCGGTCATCGCCATCAACCACACCGGCTACCTCGACTTCACGTTCGCGGGCCTGCCCGCCTACCGGCAGGGTCTGGGCCGCAAGGTGCGGTTCATGGCCAAGCAGGAAGTGTTCGACCACAAGATCACCGGGCCGATCATGCGCAGCCTGCGGCACATCTCCGTGAACCGGCAGGACGGCGCCGCCTCCTACGAGGAGGCGGTGAGGAATCTCAAGGACGGCGAGCTGGTCGGCGTCTATCCGGAAGCCACCATCAGCCGCAGCTTCGAGATCAAGGAATTCAAGTCGGGGGCCGCCAGGATGGCGGTCGAGGCGGGGGTGCCGATCGTTCCGGTGATCGTTTGGGGCGCGCAGCGCATCTGGACCAAGGGCCACCCCAAGAAGTTGCTGCGCCCGAAGGTGCCGATCATCGTGCTCGTCGGTGAGCCGATCGCACCGACGCTGGGCGTCGAGGAATTGAAGGGGCTGTTGCACTCGCGGATGCAACACCTGCTGGAGCGGGCCCAGGAAATGTACGGGCCGCATCCGGCCGGGGAGTTCTGGGTGCCGCGCCGGCTGGGCGGCAGCGCCCCGTCGCTGGCCGAAGCCGCCCGGATGGACGCCGAGGAGGCGGCCGCTCGCGCGGCTCGCCGCGCTCGACCCGCGGGAGCGCCGGAGTAGCAATCGATGGTGGAGCCCGTCTTCCGCACGCTCGAGATCCTGGCTCGGCTGGTGGTCGTCGCCACCGACACCCAGATCTCGTACGGAGGCGAGGAACACATCCCCGGCACCGGTGGCGCCGTGATCGCGATCAACCACACCAGCTATGTCGACTTCCTGCCCGCCGCGCTGGCCGTCCATCGCCGGGGTCGCCGGCTCAGGTTCATGATCAAGGCCGAGATGCAGCAGGTGAAGATCGTCAACTTCCTGATCAAGCACACCCGGACCATTCCGGTGGACCGGGGAGCGGGGGCCGGCGCGTACGCGGTGGCCGTGCGGCGGCTGCGCGAGGGCGAGCTGGTCGGGGTGTACCCGGAGGCCACCATCAGCCGCAGCTTCGAGCTCAAGGAATTCAAGTCGGGCGCCGCCCGAATGGCGATCGAAGCGGACGTCCCGATCGTTCCGCTGATCGTCTGGGGTGCGCACCGGATCTGGACCAAGGACCACCCGCGCAACGTGGGCCGCGCCAAGGTACCGATTAGTGTGCAGGTGGGCGCGCCGGTGCGGGCGGCCGAAGACATCGCGCGGACCGACGCCGCGCTGCGCGAATCGATGACCACGCTGCTGCACCAGGTGCAACGGGGCTACCCGCACGAACCCGGGGCGTATTGGACGCCGCGCCGGCTGGGCGGAGGAGCACCGACCATCGCGGAGGCCGCCCGGATGGAGGCAGACGAGGCCGCGGCACGGGCCGCCGGTCGCAGTGGACGGCCGTCGCGGTAGGCGAAGGAGAAGACATGCCCGAGGGGTTTTACCGGTTGTGCGAGTGGATCGTTCCGCCGATGGTCGCGGCGCAGGGGACGACGTTCACCTATCGAGGCCTGGAGAACATCCCCGACCGCGGCGGCGCGCTGTTGGCCCAGAACCACACCAGCTACCTCGACTGGCTGCCGACGCTCCTCGCCGTGCGGGAACGGCGCCGGCGCGCCTACTTCATGATCAAGGCGGAGATGGCAGAGGTGAAGGCGGTCAACTACGTGATCAACCACGCTCGGCTGATCCCGGTGGACCGCAGGAGCGGGCACGACGCGCTCGAGGTGGCCGTACAGCGCCTGCGGGAGGGCGAGCTCATCGGGATGCACCCCGAAGCCACGATCAGCCGTAGCTTCGAGCTTCGCGAGTTCAAGACCGGCGCGGCCCGGATGGCGCTGGACGCGCAGGTGCCGATCGTTCCGATCGTCGTCTGGGGTGCCCATCGGATCTGGCCCAAGGATCATCCGAAGAAGGTGTGGCGCAACAAGGTTCCGATCACCGTCGCCGCGGGGCGGCCGCTGCCGCCGCAGGGCACGCCCGAGCAGCTCAACGCGGTGCTGCGCGGGGCGATGAACGAGTTGCTGTACCGGGTGCAGGAGGAGTACCCGCATCCCGAAGGAGAGTTCTGGGTGCCGCGACGGCTCGGCGGCGCCGCGCCCACCCAGGAGGATTCGCGGGCGATCCGCCTGTCGGAGTTGCAGGCCCGGATGCAGAAGTACGGCACCGACGGCGTGACCCGACCGGGACAGAACCAGAGCGGCGTCCATTGATCAGACCGGCGAGCTGCGAAGGCGGGCCGTCCCGATGACCCTGCCGGCGCTCATAGCCTGCGACGTCGACGGCACCCTGTTCGACGACAACGAGACCATCACCCCGCGCACCCGCGATGCCGTGCGCGCGGCCGTCGCCGCCGGCGCGACGTTCGTCGTGGCGACCGGCCGGCCGCCCCGGTGGATACGCCCCGTCGTCGACGCGCTCGGCTTCGCGCCGATCGCGGTGTGCGCCAACGGTGCCGTCATCTACGACCCTTCGGCCGACCGGGTGGTGTCGACGCGCACGCTGCCGGTCGACACCCTGGCGGAGCTGGCGGAGCTGGCGACGCGCGTCATCCCGGGCGCGGGCCTGGCCGTGGAGCGCATCGGCGAGCGCGCCCACGACACGGCGACCCCCCAGTTCATCAGTTCGCCCGGCTACGAGCACGCCTGGCTGAACCCGGACAACACCGAGGTGTCGATCGAAGACCTGCTCAGCGCGCCGGCGATCAAACTGCTGATCCGCCGCAGCGGGGCCCGCAGCGCCGACATGGCGGCCGAACTGGCCAAGCATGTCGGCCTCGAGGGCGACATCACCTACTCCACCAACAACGGACTCGTGGAGATCGTGCCGCTGGGCACCAGCAAGGCCACCGGTGTCGACGAAATCGCCAGGCCCCTGCAGATCACCAGCGGGGAGGTGGTGGCGTTCGGCGACATGCCCAACGATCTGCCGATGCTGCGCTGGGCCGGCCATGGGGTAGCGATGGGGAATGCCCACCCCGAGGTGCTCGCCGCGGCGGACGAGGTCACCGCCGCCAACAACGATGACGGGGTGGGCCGGGTGCTGGAACGTTGGTGGCTCTAGCGTCTCGCCACTAGGTGGCGGAGGGGTGCGCGGGCAGCGAGAAATGTTCTGGCGCGACGGTCGGTCCGCTCGGTGATTGCGTTGTGAGCGGGGTCGTGATCCCCTCCGCGACCTCCGTGACGTTTCCGGTGAGCCGCTCGTAGTTCAGCGTGCCGTGTTGGAAGTTCTGCGTGATCTGCAGCGGCTCTTGAATTTCCGCGCTGGTCGGCAAGCCGAGCGGGCCGCGTTCGTAGCTCAGCGAGGCCCAGGCGTCGTAGATCGCGCCGGTGACGGGTTGGGCGCCGGTTTCGGGCGACCAGTACATCGCACCCCGGGCGAACGTCACGTACCGCGCGTCCCCCTCCGCGCTGTCTTCCGGCGACGTCGGCGCGCCCAGCACGCTGTTCATGGCACCGATCGCCTGCCAATGGTCATAGATCGCGCCGCCCTGTAGCGCCTTGATCAGTTCCTCCGGGGGGTCGTTGAAATGCGAAGCGACGTCGCGCACTTCGTCCATGAGCGCGTAGGCGGCGTTGCCCGGGCAATCGGTGTTGCCGACATCGCGGTGGGTGAAGATCGTCGGCAGCGTCGCGACCGAACCGGCCGCGAAGGTGGTGTAGTGGCTGCCCGCCGACTCCAATGCCACCGTGCCCTTGGGGTCGACGCCGTCCAGGCCCAGCCGCCAGCCGAGCAGTCGGCCCAGCGTGCGCAGCTGGATCGGCGTCGGCGGTACGTCGTCGAAATTGCCGATCATCGCCACACCCCAGGTGTTGCGGTTGAACCCGCCGGTGTGGAAGGCCTCGACCGCTTTGGTGAGCCCACCGGCGCTGCCCTCGAAGACCTGGCCGTACTTGTCGACCAGTGCGTTGTAGGCGATGTCGCACCAGCCCAGGGTCTTGCTGTGATAGGTGTAGATGGCTTTGACGATCCCGGCCGATTCCAACGGCGAATAGTCGTTGCTGCCCGCGGTGTGGTGCACGACGGCGGCGCGAATCCCGTTGTCGTACTGCGGACTACCGCATCGCAGCGACTCGTCGGCGCCCCACTCCGCCCGGCTGATGATGGCGGGCGCCTGGCCGGGCATCAAGACTCCCGACGGCGGCGTCCATTGCTTCTTCGGCGGCGCTTGCGGCGGGGAGATGAGGATGGCGGAGATGTTCTGCCCGAAGGGTTGTTCCCGCGACGCTGGCTTGTAGCCGAGGCCGGTGCCGGTGGCGGGCGCGGGCGGCCCCTGGGTCACCGGCGCATCGATCGGCCGGGTGACCGCGATCTGGACGGTCGTGGTGGTGCCGACGAACACCGGATCGGTGCCCCGGGGCCCCTCGAGTGACCCGGCCGCCGTCGCCCCGTCGGGCGCCGCGGTCTCGTACTCGGTCTGATACCAGGGCCCCCACGAACCGTCGGGGTGTTTCGCCCGTACCCGGGTCGACGTGCCGGCCAGGTCGCCGGTGAGCGCGACGAGTGAAAACGGGGTGGCCTGGCTGATGTCGCGAACTGTGACGCCGCCGCCCAGCCCGATCAGCGGCTGTTCGGCCAGCTGGGTGCCGTGGGCGGGCGGCGGGTCGGCGGTGCCGCGATCGCGCGTCGTGTCCGCCACCCAGGAGACGATGACCACGGTCGCCGCGATGGCGGTGAGCAGCGTCGTCGGCCCGCGACTAGGAGACACCAGGCGATGTTACTTGTGTTTCTGATGTTAATGATGAGACGACACGAACTGGGCGGTGGGAATCTGGACAAAATCGACGGCACCGCAGAAAAATTCTGCGGTGCCGTCTGGTTGAAGGGTTCCCCGGAGGTCTAGACGGGAGGCAGGACCGGCGCCGCGCCCGCGGCGGCCGGCAACGCACCGGCAGCGCCGGCCGCGGCCGGCAGGGCACCCGCGGCGGCACCCGGCAGAGCGCCCGCGGCGCCTGGGAGGGCCCCCGCGGCGCCGGGCAAGGCCCCCGCGGCGGCCGGCAAGGCACCGGCCGCGCCCGGCAGCGCACCGGCCGCACCCGGGAGCGCGCCCGCGGCGCCTTGTTGCATGCCTTGCGTGATGGCCGGCATCACCAAGCCCTTGAGCAGGTCGATGGCCTGGCCCGCGCCCAGCTGGTTGGCCGCCTGCATGATGTCGTTGACCAGGCCACCACCGCCGCCGGAGCTCCCGCTGCCGCCGCCGAGGCCGGTCCCGCCGCCGACCGGCGAACCGTTACCGAAGGAGGACGGGTCACCGAGGATCGGGTAGGTGCCGTCGGCGCCGGGGTCCAGGCTGGCCGGTGCGGTGATCGGCACTTCACCCGCCGCGGTCGGGCTACCGAGGCCCGGTGCCACGCCGGCCGGGCTGGTCAGCCCGGGGTTGGAGAGCGCCGGGTTGAGCCCGGCGCCCGGGGTCGCCACTCCGGCGCCCGGTGTGGTCGGCAGCGCGCCGGGCGCGGTGAGCCCCGGCGTTGTGGGTGCCAGGCCAGGGCTGGCCAGACCGGGGCTGGTCAAACCTGGGCTGGTGAGTCCCGGGCTGGTGAGTCCGGGGCTGGTCAACCCGGGGCTGGTCAGCCCAGGGCTGGTGAGCCCCGGCGTTCCCAGGCCCGGCGTGCCCAGGCCGGGGCTGGTCAGGCCCGGCGTGCTGGCCGCACCCCCGCCGAGCGCGGGAACCGGCGGCAGGTTGATGCCGAACTGCGACAACCCCTGCGACAGCGCGCCCATCAGCTCGCCGGGCAGGTCGGTCATCACGGCCGCCTGCTTGAAGTCGTGGTGTTCGGGCTGCTTGTTGCCGGCCGTCGATTCGTAGACAAGGAAGTATGCGCAAGGACTCGCCACTGCCACAGCGGCGACCGCGCTCATGGCTGTCGAAAGCTTGCGTCGGCGTCGGTTCGGCACGGAAGTCTCCTCAATCTGGACAACTCAATCTCAACTTGTTGTGTCGGTGTGGTCCGCCGTCCTTTGTCTTTCCTGGCGAGATCCACACAGAGTCGATGGTACGAGTGGGATTGCTGTGACTAGAGTGGTGATATTGAATCGTGAGGCAATTGCGCCCCCGACCGTGATCGCCGGGGCCGTAGCCGCCCGACGCCGCGTCATCGGCCCGAACGCGGATTGCTGGCCTCGCCAAATGGGTTAGGCCCACGCGGTCGGATACCCTAAGCAACCGATGACCGCTCGTTTCGACCTCCTCGTCGTCGGCTCTGGATTTTTCGGCCTGACCATTGCCGAGCGCGTGGCTACCCAACTGGGTAAGCGCGTGCTCGTCGTGGAACGCCGTCCGCACATCGGTGGCAACGCCTATTCGGAGGCCGAGCCGCAGACGGGCATCGAGGTCCACAAATACGGCGCCCACCTGTTCCACACCTCTAACAAGAGGGTCTGGGACTACGTGCGGCAGTTCACCGACTTCACCGACTACCGGCACCGGGTGTTCGCCATGCACAACGGGCAGGCGTATCAATTCCCGATGGGCCTGGGGCTGGTGTCGCAGTTCTTCGGCAGGTACTTCTCCCCGGACGAAGCCCGTCGGCTGATCGCCGAGCAGGCCGCCGAGATCAAGACCGAGGACGCGCAGAACCTCGAGGAGAAGGCGATCTCGCTGATCGGCCGGCCGTTGTACGAGGCATTCGTCAAGGGCTACACCGCCAAGCAATGGCAGACCGATCCCAAGGAACTGCCGGCCGCCAACATCACCCGCCTCCCCGTGCGGTACACCTTCGACAACCGGTACTTCAGCGACACCTACGAGGGCCTGCCGGTCGACGGGTACACCGCCTGGCTGCAGAACATGGCCGACGACGACCGCATCGAAGTCAGGCTGAACACCGACTGGTTCGACGTCCGCGACCAACTGCGCGCGGACAGTCCCGACGCGCCGGTGGTTTATACCGGCCCGCTGGACCGCTACTTCGACTACGCCGAGGGTCGGCTGGGCTGGCGCACATTGGATTTCGAGCTGGAGGTGCTGCCGATCGGGGATTTCCAGGGCACGCCGGTGATGAACTACAACGACCTCGACGTCCCCTACACCCGCATCCACGAGTTCCGCCATTTCCACCTCGAGCGCGACTACCCAACCGACAAGACCGTGATCATGCGGGAGTTCTCGCGGTTCGCCGAAGACGACGACGAGCCCTACTATCCGATCAACACCGAGGCCGACCGCGCCCTGCTGGCCGCCTACCGAGCGCGAGCGAAGGCCGAAACCGCCTCGGCCAAGGTGCTTTTCGGTGGCCGCCTGGGGACCTACCAATACCTGGACATGCACATGGCGATTGCCAGCGCACTGAACATGTACGACAACGCCCTCGCGCCGCACCTGCGCGACGGCAAAGCTCTAGTGGAGGAAGGCGCGGGGGGATGACTGCTGTAAGCCTGCTTTCCAGAATCATTCTGCCGCGCCCGGGGGAGCCCCTCGACGTGCGCAAGCTGTATCTGGAGGAATCGACCACCAACGCAAGGCGGGCCCACGCGACGAGCCGCACCTCGCTGGAGATCGGCAAAGAGTCCGAGGTGTCATTCGCCACGTACTTCAACGCTTTCCCGGCCAGCTACTGGCGCCGCTGGTCGATCTGCACGGCGGTCGTGCTGCGGGTCGAGCTGACCGGGACCGGGCGCGTCGACGTCTACCGCACCAAGTCCACCGGGGTGCGAATCTCCGTGGAGGGGCGCCAATTCGTCGGCACCGACGATCAGCCGGCCGTCGTCGAGATCGAGGTGGCGCTGAAGCCGTTCGAGGACGGCGGCTGGATCTGGTTCGACATCACCACCGACACCGCGGTCACCCTGGTGAGCGGTGGCTGGTATGCGACCGAGCCCGCCCCGGGCGCGGCCAACGTCGCCGTCGGCATCCCCACGTTCAATCGACCGGCGGACTGCGTCAACGCGCTGGCCGACCTCACCGCAGACCCCTTGGTGGACGAGGTGATCGGCGCGGTGATCGTCCCGGACCAGGGCGTCCGCAAGGTGCGCGACCACCCCAACTTCGCGGCCGCGTCGGCCGGCCTGGGCAACCGGCTCTCCATTCACGACCAGCCCAACCTCGGCGGTTCCGGCGGCTACAGCCGGGTGATGTATGAAGCGCTGAAAAACACTGACTGCCAACAGATCTTGTTCATGGATGACGACATCCGCATCGAGCCCGACACCATCCTGCGGGTGCTGGCGCTGCACCGCTTCGCCAAGACGCCGATGCTGATCGGCGGACAGATGCTCAACCTGCAGGAGCCGTCGCACCTGCACATCATGGGCGAGGTGGTCAACCAGGCGAACTTCATGTGGACCGCCGCGCCACACGCCGAGTACGACCATGACTTCGCGGAATTCCCGTTGAACGACAAGAACTCTCGCAGCGCCCTACTGCACCGCCGCATCGACGTCGACTTCAACGGGTGGTGGACGTGCATGATCCCGCGGCAGGTCGCCGAGGAGCTGGGTCAGCCGCTGCCCTTGTTCATCAAATGGGACGACGCGGAATACGGTCTGCGCGCCGGCGAACACGGGTACCCGACCGTCACGCTGCCCGGCGCGGCGATCTGGCACATGGCCTGGAGCGACAAGGACGATGCGATCGACTGGCAGGCCTATTACCATCTGCGCAATCGGCTGGTGGTCGCCGCGATGCACTGGGACGGCGATATCACCGGTCTGGTCCGCAGTCACCTCAAGGCCACGCTGAAACACCTTGCCTGCCTCGAGTATTCGACGGTGGCGATCCAGAACAGGGCCATCGATGACTTTCTGGCCGGCCCGGAGCACATCTTCTCGATCCTGGAATCCGCGCTGCCCGAGGTGCATAGGCTGCGCAAGGAATATCCGGACGCCGTCGTGCTGCCCGCGGCGAGCGAGCTGCCGCCGCCGTCGCACAAGACCAAGGCGATGAAGCCGCCGGTGAACCCGGTGTCGATCGGGTACCGGCTGGCCCGCGGCATCATGCACAACGCGACCAAGGCCGACCCCGAAGCCCACCAGCGCCCGGAGTTCAACGTGCCGACCCAGGACGCCCGCTGGTTCCGGCTGTGCACGGTCGACGGCGTCACCGTGACGACGGCCGACGGGTGCGGGGTGGTCTACCGGCAGCGCGATCGGCGCAAGATGTTCAAGCTGCTGTTCGCCTCGCTGCGCCGGCAGCGCCGGCTAGTGAGCCGGTTCGACGAGATGCGCAAGACGTACCGGGGCGCGTTGCCGGTGCTGTCCAGCAAGCAGAAGTGGGAGACGGCGCTGCTACCCGCGCACGCCGAACGCGAGCATGCCTGACGCATCTCCTTCAGCGCCCCCTACCGGGGAGGTGGCCGCGCTGGTGGCTGTGCAGTCCGCGTTGGCCGGTCGCCCCGGAGTGCTGGCGACAGCGCGCGGGCTGTCCCATTTCGGCGAGCACAGCATCGGCTGGCTGGCCGTCGCGGCGGTTGGCGCGCTACTGATGCCGAAGCGCCGCGGGGACTGGCTGGTGGCCGGGGCCGGCGCGTTCGCCGCCCACGCCGCCGCCGTCCTGGTCAAGCGGGTGGTGCGGCGCAAGCGGCCGCACGACCCGGCGGTCGTGGTGAACGTCGGGACTCCCAGCCAGCTGAGTTTCCCGTCGGCGCATGCCACTTCGACGACGGCCGCGGCCATCCTGATGGGCCGGATCACCGGCCTGCCGCTGCCCGCCCTGCTGATTCCCCCGATGGCGTTGTCGCGGATGCTGCTGGGGGTGCACTATCCCAGCGACGTGGCCTGCGGCATCGCCCTCGGCGCCGTCGTCGCGCGAACAACCATATGGCTGCAGGGCCGGGCACGGGAGGTCTGGGCGAATGAGTGAGGACGTGGTGACCGGGCCCTCGGGCAACGTGGTGGTGGGCGTGGTCAAGGCGATCCGCCCCCGGCAATGGGTCAAGAACGTCCTGGTGCTGGCCGCGCCGCTGGCCGCGTTGGGCGGCCCGGTGCACTACAACTACGCCGACGTGCTGACCAAGGTGTCGGTGGCGTTCGTGGTGTTCTGCCTGGCGGCTTCGTCGATATACCTGGTGAACGACGTCCGCGACGTCGACGCCGACCGCGAGCACCCCACCAAGAGGTTCCGTCCTATCGCGGCCGGCGTCGTGCCCGAATGGCTGGCCTACACCCTCGCGGTGGTTCTCGGGGCGGCATCGCTGGCGCTCGCTTGGTGGCTGACGCCCGACTTGGCGGTGGTGATGGCCGTCTACCTCAGCATGCAGCTGGCGTACTGCTTCGGCCTCAAACACCAGGCGGTCATGGACATTTGCATCGTGTCCTCGGCGTACTTGCTGCGGGCAATCGCCGGTGGCGCCGCGACGGGCATCCCGCTTTCGCAGTGGTTCCTGCTGTCGGCGGCGTTCGCGTCGCTGTTCATGGTGGCCGGCAAGCGCTACGCCGAGCTGCAGGTCGCGGAGCGCACCGGTGCCGCGATCCGCAAGTCGTTGGAGAGCTACACCAGCACCTATCTGCGGTTCGTCTGGACGATGTCGGCCACCGCGGTGGTGCTCTGCTACGGGTTGTGGGCATTCGAGCGCGACCGCCACTCGGGATCGTGGTTCGCGGTCTCGATGGTCCCGTTCACCATCGCGATCCTGCGCTACGCCGTCGACGTCGACGGCGGGCTGGCCGGCGAGCCCGAAGACATCGCACTGCGCGACCGAGTGCTGCAGCTGCTTTTCCTGGCGTGGATCGCGACGCTTGGAGCCGCCGTTGCCTTCGGCTAGCCCCGAACTGCAGGCCCTCAAAGCGCGCATGATGCGCACCCGGCCGGTCATCAGGCGATTGGGCTGGCCGGTGTTCCCGTACTCCTCGATGGTGCGGATCAGCCTGTGGATCAGCGTGGCGGTGGTCTCCATTCTGTTCGCGTGGGGCGCCTGGCAGCGGCGCTGGATCGCCGACGACGGCCTGATCGTGTTGCGCACGGTGCGTAACCTGCTCGCCGGCAACGGCCCCGTCTTCAACCAGGGCGAGCGGGTCGAGGCCAACACGTCGACGGCCTGGACCTACCTGATGTACGTCGGCAGCTGGGTGGGCGGGCCGATGCGCATGGAATACGTGGCGCTGGCGCTGGCCCTGACGCTCTCGGTGGCGGGCGTGGCGCTGCTCATGCTGGGGGCAGCCCGGCTGTATGCACCCAGTTTGCGGGGCCGCAGGGCCCTGATGCTGCCCGCCGGCGCGCTGGTCTACATCGCCTTGCCGCCCGCGCGCGACTTCGCCACCTCGGGTCTGGAGAGCGGGCTGACGCTGGCCTACCTCGGGTTGCTGTGGTGGATGATGGTTTGCTGGGGTCAGCCGGTGCGGAACCGCCCGGACCACAGGCTCTTCCTCGGCGCGTTGGCTTTCGTGGCCGGCTTCAGCGTCCTGGTCCGGCCCGATCTGGCGCTGATGGGCGGGCTGGCGCTGATCATGATGCTGATCGCCGCGCGGACCTGGCGCCGCCGGGTGCTGATCGTGGTCGCGGGCGGATTGCTTCCGGTCGCCTACGAGATCTTCCGCATGGGCTACTACGGCCTGCTGGTGCCCGGTACCGCCCTGGCCAAGGATGCCGCCGGGGACAAGTGGTCCCAGGGCATGATCTACCTCTCCAACTTCGACGCGCCCTACGCGGTCTGGGTACCGGTGGTGCTGCTCGTCCCACTGGGCATCCTGCTGCTGGCGGCACGCCGTCGCCCGTCGTTCCTGCGGCCCGCGTTGGCGCCCGACTACGGCCGGGTGGCCCGCGCGGTCCAAAGCCCGCCGGCCATCGTCGCCTTCGTGCTGGTGAGCGGGCTGGTGCAGGCCCTTTACTGGATCAGGCAGGGCGGCGACTTCATGCACGGGCGGGTGCTGCTCGCGCCGCTGTTTTGCTTGCTGGCCCCGGTGGCGGTCATCCCGGTGGCCATACCGGACGGCCAGGACTATTCGCGGGAGACGGGGTATTGGGTGGCCGGCGCGGCCAGCGCGCTGTGGCTGAGCGTGGCCGGCTGGTCGTTGTGGGCGGCGAACTCGCCGGGGATGGGCGACGACGCCACTCACGTCACCTACACCGGGATCGTCGACGAGCGCCGCTTCTACGCACAGGCCACCGGGCACGCCCATCCCCTGACCGCCGCCGACTACCTCGGCTACCCGCGGATGGCGGCCATCCTGACCGCACTCGACAACACCCCGGACGGCGCGTTGCTGCTGCCCTCGGGCAATTACATCCAGTGGGACCTGGTGCCGATGGTCAAGCCACCCCCGGGCAGCGCCGACAAGTCACTCGAAAAACCGCAGCACGCAGTGTTTTTCACCAACCTCGGCATGGTGGGCATGAACGTTGGGCTCGACGTCAGGGTGATCGACCAGATCGGATTGGCGAATCCGCTTGCGCAACATACGGAACGGTTGAAGCACGGCCGCATCGGACACGACAAGAACCTGTTCCCGGATTGGGCGATCGCCGACGGGCCCTGGGTGAAGGTGTATCCCGGGATCCCGGGTTATCTGGATCAGCAGTGGGTCGCGGAGGCGGTCGCAGCCCTGCAATGCCCGGAGACCAAGGCGGTGCTGAGCTCGGTGCGCGCGCCGATGACCCCGCACCGATTCCTCTCCAACCTGCTGCATTCGTATGAATTCACCAAGTACCGGATTGACCGCGTTCCGCGCTACGAGCTCGCCAGATGCGGCTTGCCCTTACCCGAAGAGGTACCGCCACCACCCCGCGAGTAAGCCCCGCGCAGAAGAATTTTCGACGAATTTCCGTATGCACGCGCGCCGTGAGGGTGAAAAATTGCCAGCAACTTCACATTTGGGCATTAACCAGCTGGCAGTGGGGCTCAAGCACGTGCGAAAACACCGTGCAAGTGGTCGGTGTTTTGCCTGAAAATCGCCGGGTAGCGAAGGCCGGACGGCGCTTTGCGGGCCCGCCTCGATGCGACCGGGCGGCGGAAGGTGTGGTTGACTACACGAGCACTGCTGCGCGGAGATCGTATGCAGTACGACCCAAATCAAGGACGCGTCCGGATGATGGGCGCGCCGAGAAGGATGAGGAAGCAAGGATGACGCTTGTCGACAGGTTTCGCGGCGCCGTGGCAGGTATGCCGCGGCGGCTCGTGGTGGCGGCCGCTGGCACGGCGCTGCTCTCGGGCCTGATTGGCGCCGTGGGGGGCTCGGCGACCGCTGGTGCCTTCTCGCGCCCCGGTCTCCCCGTGGAATACCTGCAGGTTCCTTCCGCCGGGATGGGCCGCGATATCAAGATTCAGTTCCAAAGCGGTGGCGCCAACTCACCCGCGCTGTACCTGCTCGACGGGATGCGCGCGCAGGACGACTTCAACGGCTGGGACATCAACACCCCGGCGTTCGAGTGGTACAACCAGTCCGGCATCTCGGTCGCCATGCCGGTCGGTGGGCAGTCCAGCTTCTACTCCGACTGGTACAAGCCCGCCTGCGGTAAGGCCGGCTGCACCACCTACAAGTGGGAGACCTTCCTGACCAGCGAGCTGCCGCAGTACCTGTCGGCGCAGAAGCAGGTCAAGCCGACCGGCAGCGCCGTGGTCGGTCTGTCGATGGCCGGGTCGTCCGCGCTGATCCTCGCCGCCTACCACCCGCAGCAGTTCGTCTACGCCGGCTCGCTGTCCGCGCTGCTGGACCCGTCCCAGGGAATGGGCCCGTCGCTGATCGGGCTGGCCATGGGTGACGCCGGTGGTTACAAGGCCGCCGACATGTGGGGTCCGAAGGAGGACCCGGCGTGGGCCCGCAACGACCCGTCGCTTCAGGTCAGCAAGCTCGTCGCCAACAACACCCGCATCTGGGTGTACTGCGGTAACGGCAAGCCGTCCGACCTCGGTGGAGACAACCTGCCGGCGAAGTTCCTCGAGGGCTTCGTGCGCACCAGCAACCTGAAGTTCCAGGACGCGTACAACCAGGCCGGTGGCCACAACGCGGTGTGGAACTTCGACGCCAACGGCACCCACGACTGGCCCTACTGGGGCGCGCAGCTGCAGGCGATGAAGCCTGACCTGCAGTCGGTGCTGGGAGCCACCCCGGGTGCCGGCCCGGCCACGGCCGCTGCGGCTGCCGGGAACGGCCAGACCGGCCAGGGCGGCCAGGGCACCTAAACCCAACAGATCGCCACTAGCGGCGGGAACCCCTCGGGGTTTCCGCCGCTAGTCGTTTCGGTGTGTGACTTGTTTCACTACCCCGCGGGCGGGGGAACTACGGCGCTGGCTAATGTGCTCGTCAGGACTAGACGATGGAGGGTGACATGAGGGTCGTGCGGGGTGCGTCGGCGCTTCTTCGGGTGTTCTCCGTAGCGGCGCTGGCGATCGGGCTGATCGGTGTGACGGTGGCGGGCGGGCCGACCGGAAAGGCGCGGGCGGCCGGTTACGAGAGCCTGATGGTGCCGTCGGCGGCGATGGGCCGCGACATCCCGGTGGCCTTCCTGGCGGGCGGTCCGCACGCGGTCTATCTGCTCGACGCCTTCAACGCCGCCCCGGACGTCAGCAATTGGGTCACCGCGGGCAACGCGATGAACACGCTCGGCGGCAAGGGGATCTCGGTGGTGGCGCCCGCGGGTGGGGCGTGGAGCATGTACACCAACTGGGAACAGGACGGCAGCAAGCAGTGGGACACCTTCTTGTCCAGCGAGCTGCCCAACTGGCTGGCGGCCAACAAGGGCCTGGCGCCGGGCGGCCACGCGGCCGTCGGCGCATCCCAGGGTGGATACGGCGCGATGGCGCTGGCCGCCTTCCACCCTGATCGCTTCGGCTTCGCCGGTTCCCTGTCGGGGTTCTTGTACCCGTCGAGCACCAACTACAACGGCGCGATCCTGGCCGGCCTGCAGCAGTACGGCGGCGTGGACGGCAACGGGATGTGGGGCGCCCCGCAGCTGGGCCGGTGGAAGTGGCACGACCCGTACGTGCACGCCTCGCTGCTGGCGCAGAACAACACCCGCGTGTGGGTCTACAGCCCGACGAACATGGGCGGTGACGACGCCGCCATGATCGGCCAGGCGGGCGCGGCCATGGGCAGCTCCCGCGAGTTCTACCAGCAGTACCGCAGCAACGGCGGGCACAACGGTCACTTCGACTTTCCCGGTGGCGGCGACAACGGCTGGGGCTCGTGGTCGGGCCAACTGGGAGCCATGTCGGGCGACATCGTCGGCGCCATTCGGTAGCGGCGATCGCGAGCGCGGCCTTTGATCGCGAGGTCGGCGCCATTCGCTGCCGCCCTGGCCGGGTCGCGGGAGCCGGTACCGTGTAGGGGGTGCAGCAGGCGTCGGGAGGACCGCTTGGCTGCGATCCACCAACTGCTAGCGGGAGAAGATGGCTACCAACGCCCGGCGTAAGCGCCACCGAGCCCTCGCCTGGACCGCCGCCTTGGCAATGGCGGGCGTGGTGCTGTTGGTGATCGTGCTCGTGGTGGTCTTGCTACGCGGCCACGAGTCGCCGCCCAGCGCGGTGCCACCCGGCGTGCTGCCTCCGCCGTCGACGACCACCCACCCCCACAAGCCCCGGCCCGCTTCGCAGGACGCGTCGTGCCCCGACGTCCAGCTGGTCAACATCCCCGGCACGTGGGAGTCGGCCCCGCAGGACGATCCGGTCAACCCGATGCAGTTCCCCAACGCACTGCTGCACAGGGTGACCACGGCGATAACCCAACAGTTCCCCGCGTCCCGGGTGCAGGAGTACACCACGCCCTACACCGCGCAGTTCCACAACCCGCTGGCCGGTGACACCCAGATGTCGTACAACGAAAGCCGCGCCGAGGGCACCCGCGCGACGGTCCAGGCGATGACCGACATGAACGCCAAGTGCCCGCTGACCAGTTACGTGGTGATGGGCTTCTCGCAGGGCGCGGTGATCGCCGGTGACATCGCCAGTGACATCGGCAACGGCCGCGGGCCCGTGGACGACGACCTTGTGCTCGGTGTGACGTTGATCGCCGACGGCCGCCGCCAGCCCGGGGTGGGCCAGGACGTCGGGCCCAACCCGCCGGGGGAGGGCGCCGAGGTGACGCTGCACGAGGTGCCGGTGCTGTCCGGGCTGGGCCTGACCATGACCGGCGCGCGGCCCGGCGGGTTCGGCGCGCTCGACAGTAAGACCAACGAGATCTGCGCGCCGGGCGACCTCATCTGCGCCGCTCCGCAAGAGGCGTTCAGCGTGGCCAACCTGCCCAGCACGCTGAACACCCTCGCCGGCGGTGCCGGGCAACCCGTCCACGCGCTGTACGCGACGACGCAGTTCTGGAACCTGGACGGCCAGGCGGCAACCGATTGGACGTTGAACTGGGCGCAGGGGCTGATTGCCAATGCCCCGCATCCCAAACATGGATGACCCGGCCGCAGGACACAGCCGTCAGGAGCCCGTTGCCGGTGCAGATCAGCGGTACCTTGTGATTTGGTGTGCCGCGGGCCGCCCCTTAACATTAAGAGGAATTTAAGAGCTATAACACTTTGTTGCGGATCCGGTCCTGGTAGCAGCCGCCCTGGGATGAGCAGGAGGCCGGCGCCGGTGGCGCCGCGCGAGGACTGGCCCGCGTAGAGATGGAAACGTCGGCGTGGCCGACCAGAACAAAATGCCGGCGTAGCGCCGGCCTAAAACAGGTGTGACAGGAGAGCGGAATGCCGTACCACAACCCGTTCATCGTGAATGGAAAGATCAGGTTCCCCGACAACACCAACCTGGTCAAGCACGTTGAGAAGTGGGCGAGGGTTCGCGGCGACGCGCTGTCCTACCGTTTCATCGACTACTCCACCGAGCGCGACGGGGTGTACCGCGACATCGTCTGGCGCGACTTCAGCGCCCGCAACCGGGCCGTCGGAGCCCGGCTGCAGCAGGTCACCCAGCCCGGTGACCGCATCGCCATCCTGTGCCCGCAGAACCTGGACTACCTGATCGCGTTCTTCGGCGCGCTGTACGCGGGCCGCATCGCGGTGCCGCTGTTCGACCCGGGCGAGCCGGGACACGTCGGCCGTCTGCACGCCGTGCTCGACGACTGCACCCCTTCGACGATCCTGACCACCACCGAGGCCGCTGAAGGCGTCCGCAAGTTCATCCGCGCCCGTTCGGCCAAGGAACGGCCCCGCGTGATCGCCGTCGACGCGGTGCCCAACGAGGTGGCGTCCACCTGGGTCGAGCCCGAGGCCGACGCGAACACGATCGCCTACCTGCAGTACACCTCCGGCTCCACTCGTACCCCGACCGGCGTGCAGATCACCCATCTGAACCTGCCCACCAACGTGCTGCAGGTGCTCAACGGCCTCGAGGGCAAGGAAGGCGACCGCGGCCTTTCCTGGCTGCCGTTCTTCCACGACATGGGCCTGATCACGGCGTTGCTGTCGCCGGTGCTCGGCTACAACTTCACGTTCATGACCCCGGCCGCGTTCGTGCGCCGGCCCGGCCGCTGGATTCGGGAGATGGCGCGCAAGCCCGAAGACGCCCCGGATAGCGAGGTCATCACCGTCGCGCCGAACTTCGCGTTCGAGCACGCCGCGGTGCGCGGGGTGCCGAAGGACGGCGAGCCACCGCTGGACCTGAGCAACGTCAAGGCGATCCTCAACGGCAGCGAGCCGGTGTCCCCGGCGTCGATGCGCAAGTTCTACGAGGCGTTCAAGCCGTACGGCCTGCGGGAGACCGCGATCAAGCCGTCCTACGGCCTGGCCGAGGCGACGCTGTTCGTCTCCACCACGCCCATGGACGAGGCGCCGACGGTCATCCACGTGGACCGCGACGAGCTCAACAAGCAGCGCTTCGTCGAGGTACCCGCCGACGCGCCGAACGCCGTCGCGCAGGTCTCCGCCGGCATCATCGGCGTCGACGAGTGGGCCGTCATCGTCGACCCCGACACGGCCAGCGAGCTGCCCGACGGGCAGATCGGCGAGATCTGGTTGCACGGCAACAACATGGGCACCGGCTACTGGGGCAAGGAAGACGAGACCACCGAGACGTTCCGCAACCTGCTCAAGTCGCGCGTCAGCCAGTCACACGCCGAGGGCGCCCCGGACGACGGCATGTGGGTGCGCACCGGCGACTACGGCACCTACCACAAGGGCCACCTCTATATCGCCGGCCGGATCAAGGACCTGGTCATCATCGACGGCCGCAATCACTACCCGCAGGACCTCGAGTACTCGGCGCAGGAAGCCAGCAGGGCCCTGCGTACGGGCTACGTGGCCGCGTTCTCGGTCCCGGCCAACGAGCTGCCGAAGGTGGTGTTCGACAACCCGCACACCGGCCTCAAGTACGACTCCGAGGACAGCTCCGAGCAGCTGGTGATCGTCGCCGAGCGCGCCCCCGGCACGCACAAGCTCGAGTACCAGCCCATCGCCGACGAGATCCGCGCGGCCATCGCCGTCCGTCACGGGGTGACCATTCGCGACCTGCTTCTGGTGCAGGCCGGAACCATTCCGCGCACCTCGAGCGGCAAGATCGGGCGCCGCGCGTGCCGCGCCGCCTACCTCGACGGCAGCCTGCGCAGCGGCGTCGGTTCGCCGACCGCCTTCGCCGGCGCTAACGACTGAACCCAGGAACCATGGCTGAACTAGACGACTCCCAGAATCAGCAGGAGAACCTGCCCGCCAGCAAAACCGACATGACGGTCCCCGAGATGCGCGAGTGGTTGCGCAACTGGGTGGGCCGGGCCGTCGGCAAGTCGCCGGACGACGTCGACGAGTCGGTGCCGATGGTGGAACTGGGCTTGTCGTCGCGTGACGCCGTGGCGATGGCCGCCGACATCGAGGACATGACCGGTGTCACCCTGTCGGTCGCGGTGGCCTTCCAGCATCCGACCATCGAGTCGCTGGCCACGCGGATCATCGAGGGCGAGCCGGAAGTGGACACCAGCTCCGACGACGTCTCGGACTGGACGCGCAACGGCCCCGCCGAGCGGGTCGACATCGCGATCGTCGGCCTGTCCACCCGGTTGCCCGGGGACATGAACACCCCCGACGAGACGTGGCAGGCGCTGATGGAGGGCCGCGACGCCATCACCGACCTGCCCGAGGGCCGGTGGGAGGAGTTCCTCGAGGAGCCGAGGCTGGCCGAGCGGATGGCGAAGGCCCGCACCCGCGGCGGCTACCTGAAGGACATCAAGGGCTTCGACTCCGAGTTCTTCGCGGTCGCCAAGACCGAGGCCGACAACATCGACCCGCAGCAGCGGATGGCGCTGGAGCTCACCTGGGAGGCGCTCGAACACGCCCGCATCCCGGCGTCCAGCCTGCGGGGCGAGTCCGTCGGCGTCTACGTCGGCGTCTCCAACAACGACTACAGCTTCCTGGCGGTGTCCGACCCGACGGTCGCGCACCCGTACGCGATCACCGGCACCGCGACGTCGATCATCGCCAACCGGGTCTCCTACTTCTACGACTTCCGCGGCCCGTCGGTCGCGGTCGACACCGCGTGCTCGAGCTCGCTGGTGGCCATCCACCAGGCCGTCCAAGCGCTGCGCAACAGGGAAGCCGACGTCGCGGTCGCCGGCGGCGTCAACGCGCTGGTCACGCCCGTGGTGACGCTCGGTTTCGACGAGATCGGGCAGGTGTTGTCGCCCGACGGCCGGATCAAGTCGTTCTCCTCGGACGCCGACGGCTACACCCGCTCCGAGGGCGGCGGCATGCTGGTGCTCAAGCGGGTCGACGACGCCCGCCGCGACGGCGACCAGATCCTGGCCGTGATCGCCGGCAGCGCGGTCAACCACGACGGCCGGTCCAACGGCCTGATCGCCCCCAACCAGGACGCGCAGGCCGACGTGCTGCGCCGCGCCTACAAGGACGCCGGCATCGACCCGCGCACCGTCGACTACATCGAGGCGCACGGCACCGGGACCGTCCTGGGCGACCCGATCGAGGCCGAGGCGCTGGGCCGCGTCGTCGGCCGTGGCCGCCCCGCCGACCGCCCGGCCCTACTGGGTGCGGTGAAAACCAATGTGGGCCACCTGGAGTCGGCGGCCGGCGCGGCCAGCATGGCCAAGGTGGTGCTCGCCCTGCAGCACGACAAGCTGCCGCCGTCGATCAACTTCGCCGGGCCCAGCCCCTACATCGACTTCGACGCGATGCGGCTGAAGGTGATCGACCAACCCACGGACTGGCCGCGGTACGGCGGCTACGCGCTGGCCGGGGTGTCCAGCTTCGGTTTCGGCGGCGCCAACGCGCACCTGGTGGTGCGCGAGGTCCTGCCCCGTGACGTGATCGAACGCGAGCCCGAGCCCGAATCGAAGACCACCGCCGAGGCGGCGTCCGAAGCCGCCGAGCCACCCGTCATGGAAGCCCACGCGCTGCGCTTCGACGACTTCGGCAACATCATCCCGGACCCGGAAGCGCCCGAGGAGGACGAGTACGAGCTGCCGGGCGTCACCGACGAGGCGCTGCGGCTCAAGGAGATCGCGCTGGAAGAGCTCGCGGCGCAGGAGGTCGCGGAGCCCACCAAGCCCCTGATCCCCCTCGTCGTGTCGGCGTTCCTCACCTCGCGCAAGAAGGCGGCGGCCGCCGAGCTCGCGGACTGGATGGAAAGCCCCGAGGGGCAGGCGTCGTCGCTGGAATCGATCGGGCGGTCGCTGTCGCGGCGCAACCACGGCCGCTCCCGCGCGGTGGTGCTGGCCCACGACCACGAGGAGGCCGTCAAGGGCCTGCGCGCGGTGGCCGAGGGCAAGCAGCGGCCGGGCGTGTTCAGCGTCGACGGGCCGGTCACCAACGGCCCGGTGTGGGCGATGGCCGGTTTCGGTGCGCAGCACCGGAAGATGGGCAAGAGCCTCTACCTGCGCAACGAGGTCTTCGCCGAGTGGATCGAGAAGGTCGACGCGCTGATCCAGGACGAGCGCGGCTACTCGATTCTCGAGCTGATCCTCGACGACTCGCAGGACTACGGCATCGAGACCAGCAACGTCGTCATCTTCGCGATCCAGATCGCGCTGGGTGAGCTGCTCAAGCACCACGGCGCCAAACCCGCTGCGGTGGTTGGCCAGTCGCTCGGCGAGCCCGCGTCGGCCTACTTCGCCGGCGGCCTGTCACTGGCGGACGCCGCCCGCGTGATCGCGTCGCGCTCGCACCTGATGGGTGAGGGCGAGGCGATGCTGTTCGGCGAGTACATCCGGTTCATGGCGCTCGTCGAGTACTCCGCCGACGAGCTCAAGACCGTGTTCGCCGACTTCCCCGGCCTGGAGGTGTGCGTCTACGCCGCGCCCAGCCAGACCGTCATCGGCGGCCCGCCCGAGCAGATCGACGCGATCGTCGCCCGGGCGGAATCGGAGGGCCGCTTCGCCCGCAAGCTGCAGACCAAGGGCGCCGGCCACACCTCGCAGATGGACCCGCTGCTGGGCGAGTTCTCCGCGGAGCTGCAGGGAATTCACCCGCTGAGCCCGACGGTCGGGATCTTCTCGACGGTGCACGAGGGCAGCTACATCAAACCCGGCGGCGAGCCGGTGCACGATGTCGACTACTGGGTCAAGGGCATGCGGCACTCGGTGTACTTCACCCACGGCGTGCGCAACGCCGTCGACAGCGGCCACACCACCTTCCTGGAGCTCGCGCCCAACCCGGTGGCGCTGATGCAGATCGGCCTGACCACTGCCGCCGCGGGTCTGCATGACGCCCAACTGATTCCGACGCTGGCCCGCAAGCAGGACGACGTCGAGTCGATGATCTCGGCGATGGCCCAGCTCTACGTCTACGGCCACGACCTGGACATCCGCACGCTGTTCAGCCGCGCTTCTTCGGGGCCGGCAGGCCCCGAAGATTTTGCGAACATCCCGCCGACGAGGTTCAAGCGCAAGGAGCACTGGCTGGACGTGCACTTCGCGCACGGCAGCAGCTCGGTGCTGATGCCGGGTAACCACGTCGCGCTGCCGGACGGCCGCCACGTGTGGGAGTACAACCCCCGCGGCCTGACGGACCTGCCCGCACTGGTGAAAGCCGCCGCGGCCGAGGTGCTTCCGGACGCGCAGCTGGCCGCGGCCGAGCAGCGTGCGGTTCCGGGTGAAGGCGCACGCCTGGTGACGACGCTGACCCGGCACCCCGGCGGCGCCTCGGTGCAGGTACACGCCCGCGTCGACGAGTCCTTCACGCTGGTGTACGACGCGCTGGTGACCCGCGGCGGCGAGGCGGGGGTCGCCCTGCCGGCCGCGGTCGGTGCGGGCGCGGCCATCACGGCCGCCTCCAACGGGGCGGCGGCCCCGCTTGCGGCACCCGTCGACGAACCCGAGGCCGAGACCCTGACGGACAGCCTGACCAACCGGTACTTCTCGGCCAGCATGGGCAAATGGTCGCCGGATTCCGGCGAGACCATCGGCGAGCGGCTGGGCCTGATCGTCGGTTCGGCGATGGGTTACGAACCCGAGGACCTGCCGTGGGAGGTGCCGCTGATCGAGCTCGGCCTGGACTCGCTGATGGCGGTGCGGATCAAGAACCGCGTCGAGTACGACTTCGACCTGCCGCCGATCCAGTTGACGGCGGTGCGCGACGCCAACCTCTACGCCATCGAGAAGTTGATCGAGTACGCGGTCGAGCACCGCGACGAGGTCGAGCAGCTGCACGAGCACCAGAAGACGCTCACGCCCGAGGAGATCGCCAAAGAGCAGGCGCAGCTGCTGAGCGGGGCAACGCCGACGACGGTGGCCGCACCCGCGCCGGACCCGCAAGCGGAGCCGGAGACGCAGCCGGCACCGCCGGCGTCGGACGCGTCGATCCCGCCGCCGCCGACGGATCCGTCCGGCCCGAAGGGGGCGGCGACCAACGGCGCGAAGCCCGATCTCGCGGGGGCGCTCAGCCAGGAGGCGGTGTCCAAGGCGCTGAATTCCGATGTGCCGCCGCGTGATGCGGCTGAGCGGGTCACCTTCGCCACCTGGGCGATCGTCACGGGCAAGTCGCCGGGCGGCATCTTCAACCCGCTGCCCAAGCTCGACGAGGACACCGCGGCCAAGATGGCGCAGCGGCTTTCCGAGCGCGCCGACGGCCCCGTCAGCGCCGAGGACGTCCTGACGTCGGACACCATCGAGGCGCTGGCCGAGAAGGTCCGCCAGTACCTGGAGGCCGGCCAGATCGACGGCTTCGTCCGCACCCTGCGGGCGCGCCCCGAGGGCAGCTCGAAACCCGCGGTGTTCGTCTTCCATCCCGCCGGCGGTTCAACGGTGGTCTACGAGCCGCTGCTGAACCGGTTGCCCGCGGACACGCCGATGTACGGGTTCGAGCGCGTGGAGGGCACCGTCCAGGAGCGGGCCGCCCAGTACGTGCCGAAGCTGTTGGAGATGAACGCGGGCAAGCCGTTCATCCTGGCCGGCTGGTCGCTCGGCGGCGCGCTGGCGTACGCGTGCGCGATCGGCTTGAAGCGCGCGGGTGAAGACGTGCGCTTCGTCGGGATGATCGACACCGTGCGCGCCGGCGAGGAGATCCCCCAGACACAGGAGGAGACCCGCAAGCGCTGGGACCGGTACGCGAAGTTCGCCGAGCGCACCTTCAACGTCGAGATTCCGGCGATCCCCTACGAGCAGCTCGAAGAGCTCGACGACGAGGGCCAGGTCCAGTTCGTGCTGGACATCGTCCAGCAGAGCGGCGTGCAGATCCCGGGCGGCATCGTCGAGCACCAGCGGACGTCCTACCTGGACAACCGGGCGCTCGAGACCGTACAGATCGAGCCGTACGACGGCCACGTGACCCTGTACATGGCCGATCGCTACCACGACGACGTGATCGAGTTCGAGCCGCGATATGCGGTCCGCCAGCCCGACGGCGGCTGGGGCGAGTACGTGGCCGACCTCGAGGTGGTACCCATCGGCGGGGAGCACATCCAGGCCATCGACGAACCGATCATCGGCAAGGTCGGTGCTCACCTCTCCGACGTGCTGAATAAGGTGGAGGCCGAAACCAGTCAGACGAGTGAGGTGGGCAAGTAGTGACGGAGATGGCGCCAGCTCCCATTCAGCACACCACCGCCGAGAAGCTGGCCGAGCTCTACGCTCGCCTGGAACTGGCCAAAGAGCCCGGCGGCGAGAAGGCCGTCGCCAAGCGCGAGAAGAAGGGCATCCCCAGCGCCCGCGCCCGCATCCACGCGCTGGTCGACCCGGGCACCTTCATGGAGGTCGGCGCGCTGGCCAAGACGCCGAACGACCCGAACGCGCTCTACGGCGACGGGTGCGTCACCGGGCACGCCATGATCGACGGCCGTCCGGTCGGGGTGTTCTCCCACGACCAGACGGTGTTCCAGGGCACGGTCGGCGAGATGTTCGGCCGCAAGGTGGCCCGCCTGATGGAGTGGTGCGCGATGGTCGCCTGCCCGATCATCGGCATCCAGGACTCCGGCGGGGCCCGCATCCAGGACGCCGTCACCTCGCTGGCGTGGTACGCCGAGCTGGGCCGCCGGCACGAGGCGCTGTCCGGCCTGGTGCCGCAGATCTCCCTGATCTTCGGCAAATGCGCCGGGGGAGCGGTCTATTCGCCGATCCAGGACGACCTGCTGGTCTCGGTGCGTGACCAGGGCTACTTCTTCGTCACCGGCCCCGACGTGATCAAGGAGGTCACCGGCGAGGAGGTCACGCTCGACGAGCTCGGCGGCTCCGACGCGCAGGCCCGCTACGGCAACATCCACCAGGTGGTCGACTCCGAGGCCGAGGCGTTCCAGTACGTGCGCGACTTCCTGTCATTCCTGCCGTCGAGCACCTTCGGCCAGCCGCCGATCGTCAATCCCGGGCTGGAACCGGAGATCACCCCGACCGACCTCGAGCTCGACGCGATCGTGCCGGACTCCGACAACGCGGCCTATGACATGCACGAGATCCTGCTGCGCATCTTCGACGATGGCGACTTCCTCGACGTCGCCGCGCAGCACGGCCCGGCCATCATCACCGGATACGCGCGCGTCGACGGCCACCCCGTGGGGGTCATCGCCAACCAGCCCATGTACATGTCGGGTGCGATCGACAACGAGGCGTCCGACAAGGCGGCGCGGTTCGTCCGGTTCTGCGACGCGTTCAACATCCCGCTGGTGTTCGTGGTGGACACCCCTGGCTTCCTGCCGGGCGCCGAGGAAGAGAAGCGGGGCATCATCAAGCGCGGCGGCCGGTTCCTCTACTCGGTGGTCGAGGCCGACGTGCCGAAGGTGACCATCACCGTCCGCAAGTCCTACGGCGGCGCCTACGCGGTGATGGGGTCCCGGCAGCTGACCGCCGACTTCAACTTCGCCTGGCCCACCGCGCGGATCGCGGTGATCGGTGCCGAGGGGGCCGCGCAGCTGCTGATGAAGCGCTTCCCCGACCCGACCACGCCCGAGGCGCAGCAGATCAAGAAGGACTTCATCGAGGGTTACAACCTCAACATGGCGATCCCGTGGACCGCCGCCGAGCGCGGGTTCATCGACGCGGTCATCGACCCGCACGAGACCCGGCTGCTGCTGCGCAAGTCGCTGAAGCTGTTGCGGGACAAGCAGTTGTGGTTCCGCACCGCGCGCAAGCACGGGCTGATCCCGGTCTAAGCGCGAGTCCTAGTCGACCAGCGACTGGGTCCCCAGCACGATGGCGAGGGCGAGCCGCTCGGCATCCTCGGTGCCGGGTTCGGCGGTGTAGATCATGATGCGAATGTCGTCGGCGGCGACGATGAACGTGTCGCAGGCGAGCGCGATGTGGCCGACCTCGGGGTGGTCGATCACCTTGTGCCGGCCGAAGTCGTGGTGCGGCTGCGGCGCGCCGGTCTCCCAGAGTTCGACGAACCGCGGGCTGTGCGCGGCAAGCTCGCGGATCAGCGACTTCAACCGCTGGTCGGCGGGATAGCGGGCGGCGGTCAGCCGCAGGTCGGCGACCAAGCCCGCCTCGAACTCGGCTCTCTCAGCGGGCGTGTGGACGGCTCGGGTGCCGGGGCCGATCAGGTTGCGCCAGAGGCTGTTTCGCTCATTTCCCCGCCACGCCGTGGTCGGTCCCATCAGCGCGTCGTACGGGGGGTTGGCGACCAGGAGGGTCCAGGTGGCGTCGTAGACGGCGACCGGCGTATTCGCCAGGCGGTCCAGGATTCGCTGGACGCTGGGCGTTACCCGCGACGACACCATGTGCTGCCCGGGCGTAACGTGCCCGGCCAGCCGGAAGAGCAACTCGCGCTCCGAGTCGGAGACCCGCAAGGCGCGGGCGAGGGCTTCGACGACCTGGATCGAGGGGGACGTGGCCCGGCCCTGTTCGAGCCTGGTCAGGTAGTCCACCGAGATTCCGGCCAGCGCCGCGAGCTCTTCGCGACGCAGCCCCGCCGCTCGCCGGCGCCCGCCGACCGGGGCGCCGACCGCGGCGGGGGTAACCCGGTCGCGCCAATGCCGCACCGTTCGCCCGAACCCCCACGTTTCCATCCCTCCACTGTGCGCGACGCCGGCGTCAGGGGAAAGGGGTTGTCCTGGCCCTGCCAGTCCTACGAAAACCGGACGACTGCCTGAACATCCGGCGACGGCCAAGACTGCAACCATGAACGAGATCGCTTCCGGAACCGTCTTGCTCACCGGGCCGACCGGCGGCCTGGGCAAGGCTGCGACGCTGGCCATTGCCCGTCGCCCCCCGTCCGATCGTCCCGATCTGCTACTGGTGGGCAGGCCGGGTCAGGCGCTGACCGCGGTGGCTGAGGAGGCCAGGTCGGCGGGCGCGACGGTACATGAAATCGCCTGTGACCTTGCGCGGCTTTCCGACGTGCGCAGCGCGGGCCGGATGGCCAAGGATCTGCTGCTGTCCGGCGCGGTGCGCCCGTTGCGCGGATTGGTGGCGAACGCCGGGATCGGGTTTGCTGACACGCGCAACGCGTCAGCCGACGGATTCGAGCTCACCTTCGCCGTCAACTACCTGGCGCATGCGCAGCTCATCGGGGACCTGCTGGGCTCGTTCTCCGTGCCGGCCCGCGTGGTGCTCGTCGGCTCGAACACCGTCACGTTGACTCCGTCGGGGGCGCGCCGTTGCAGTTCGTGCGCGTAATACAGGAGGGCGAGTTTCGAGTTGGAATAGGCGATCCCAGATTGCTCGAACGTCGACGGTGTGTCCGCGGGGGTGGGCCGGGCCTGCTCCAGCGGATCGCGCCAGCGCGCCGGCGGGACGCGCAGCCACCGGCGAAACACGTTCTGGTGGTAGGTGTTCGAGCCGACGAGCACCACGCGGGCCGGCACGGAGAACGAGCCCAGCAGGTCCCCGATGAGCTGCGCATGCG
>NZ_LZKD01000075.1:0-3113 GCF_001668695.1 Mycobacterium sp. E2497 | reverse complement strand
GCACGGCAATCAGCCGCAATACCCGATCAGATTCGATGAGCTGGAGGAAAAGGCGGCGGCGGCGATGCCCCCGAAAGTGCTCGGATATGTCGCGGGCGGCGCCGGCGACGAGCACACCCAGCGCGCGAACTGCGAGGCCTTCAAGCGGTGGGGCCTGTATCCGCGCATGGGGATCGCCCCCGAGCAGCGCGACATGTCCATCGAGTTGTTCGGGATGAGGTATCCGTCTCCGATTTTCATGGCGCCCATCGGCGTCATCGGGGTGTGCGACCCGGACGGCCACGGGGACATCGCCTGCGCACGGGCCTCGGTCCGCACGGGCGTCCCGTTCTTCGTGGGGACCCTGACGGCCGACCCGATGGAGGATCTCGCCGAGGAGCTGGGCGATACCCCGGCGTTCTTCCAGCTGTACACGCCGCCCGACCGGAAGATGGCGACCAGCCTGGTGCACCGCGCGGAGGCGGCCGGCTTCAAGGGCATCGCCGTCACGCTGGATACCTGGGTCACCGGCTGGCGGCCCCGCGACCTGAGTGGAGGAAACTACCCGCAGGTGCCCAGCGGGTGCCTGGCCAACTACACCAGCGATCCGGTCTTTCGCGCCGGCTTGAGCCGGGGCGAGGACGCCACCGAGGCCGCGGTGCGCAAGCTGCCGATCTTCGGCGGGCCGTTCCGATGGGAGGACCTGGAGTGGCTGCGGTCGGAGACCGACCTGCCGCTGATGGTCAAGGGCATCTGTCACCCCGACGACGTTCGGCGCGCGAAAGACATTGGCGTGGATGGCATTTACTGCTCCAACCATGGGGGCCGGCAGGCCAACGGCGGCCTGCCCACCCTCGATTGCCTGCCCGGGGTGCTCGAGGCGGCCGAGGGCATGCCGGTGCTGTTCGACTCGGGGGTGCGCAGCGGCGCCGACATCATCAAGGCCCTGGCGATGGGGGCGACCGCGGTGGGCATCGGACGGCCCTACGCCTACGGCCTGGCCCTCGGCGGGGTCGACGGCATCGTGCACGTGCTGCGCTCGCTGCTGGCCGAGGCGGACCTGATCATGGCCGTCGACGGGTATCCCTCGATCAAGGACCTGACGCCGGACGCGTTGCGGCCCACCGGATAAGCGCCGCTACTCGTAGCTGCCCTCGAGGTACCAGCGTCGCTGGCGGTAGCACAGCAGGAACGCCCGCTCGCCCTCCAGCAGGACCTGCGCGCGGGCGGTGCGACCACCCCCTTGACCGCCCCCAGGCCGGTCATCCCACCACCGTTCGTCGACCGGCCACGGCCCGGCCCACCAGTCCAGCCGCTCGTCCCGACCGCGCACCGTCAGCCGCACCGGGTCGGCGGAGAACAGCCCCCGGTTCGTCACCCGCACCGGATTCCCTTGGGCATCAAGCATTTCCACCGGGTCGTCGAGCAACACCGCCGGTGATGGCTCGGGCAGCCGGCCGGGCCACGGCAGCCCCGGGTCGGCCCGCGGGAGGAGTTCGTCGCCCAGCGGGGTCAACGTGATGCGTTCGGCCGGCCCGCGCCCGCCGGACAGCACCGGCACCCGCACCGCCTCCGGGCCGAGCAGGCCCTGCACCCGCACCAGGGCCCGGCGGGCCCGCAACCGGTCCTCTTCACCCAAACCACCCCACAGCGGCAACTGCAGCGCCTCGGCCGACACCACCTCCACCGCCCGCAGCCGCAACCGCGTCACGGCCGCCGTCGGGCGCGGGTTGCGTGCGGTCCGGCTGCTCAACCAGCCGTCCAATTGCCAGCGCACCCGGTCGGCGGTGGCATCCTCGGTCAACGGCTCGGCGCACCGCCACACCCGGTCCAGTTCTTCGCCGTTGGCGGTGACGGCGTGGATGGCCAGCCGGGTGCAGCCCACCCCGGCGGCCATCAGCGTCCGATGCAGCGCGCCGGCCAGCGAGCGCCCGGCGAAGGCCGCGGCGTCGACCCGGTCGATCGGCGGGTCGCAGTCCAGCACTGCCTCCAGCTCCTCGGGCGGCTCCCGCCCGGACGGTCCCCGCTCGGGTTCGCCGCGGGCCATCCGGTGCGCGGTCACCCCGTCGGCGCCGAACCTGGACGCCACGTCGGCGGCCGGCAACGCGGCGAATTGGCCGACGGTGCGAATCCCCAACCGCCACAACAGGTCCGTCAGCTCTTCGCGCCCGGGACCGCACAGGCTGGGCTCGGTGGCGAGTTGGCGGATCGACAGCACCGACAGAAACTTCGCGTCACCGCCCGGCGGGATCACCCGGCCCGCCCGCGCGGCGAAGACCGCGGTGGACAACCGGTCGGCGATCCCGACCTGGCACTCGGCGCCGGACGCGGCCACCGCGTCGATCAGCCGCTCGGCGGCGCCGGCCTCGGAGCCGAAATAACGGGCCGCCCCGCGCACCGGCAGCACCAGGAGCCCGGGCCGCAGCACCTCGGCGCGCGGCACCAGGTCGTCCACCGCCGCGATGACCGCTTCGAAGAAGCGGGCGTCACGGTCCGCGTCGGCGGCGCTGACGTGCAGCTGCGGGCACCGGGCCGCGGCCTCCCGGCGCCGCAGGGCCCGCCGCACCCCCGCCGCGCGGGCGGCCGCCGAGCAGGCGATCACCCGGTTGGCCAGCGTGACCGCCACCGGAGCCGTCGCGGGCAGACCCGCGGCGGCCGCCGCCGCGACCGCGGGCCAGTCCATGCACCAGATAGCCAACACCCGGGATGCCACTTTGAATTCACCCGGCTCGCGCCCGGGCGGTCACCCGTCGTCCCGCACACACCCCGCTGACCTGCAGCCGCACCCGGCCGATCCGGCCGAATCCCGGGCGGCTTCCCGGGATGAACTCGTAGCCGCAGACCCGGGCCTCCAGTCGCGTGGGCGCCCCCTGCCAGTCACCGTCGGTGACCAGCACGGTGCATCCCTTGGTGCGGGCCCGCGCCACCACCGCCCGCGCCCGGGTAGGCGGCACCCGGCGCCCGCCCAGGCCGAGGACAACCAGATCCATGCCGTCGACGAGCACCGCGGCCACCTCCACCGGATCGTTGCCGGGATCCGGTATCACGGCGAGGCGACTGAGGTCCGCACCCATCTCCGCGGCGGCCAGCAGCCCGAGGTCAGGCTGGCCGACGATTGCCGCGTTGCCGCCCGC
>NZ_LZKD01000074.1:0-5702 GCF_001668695.1 Mycobacterium sp. E2497 | reverse complement strand
GCGGTGTGCGCCCGCGAACTGCGACCCGTCGTCGACGACATGTGGACCGACGACGCGGGCAACCTGATCGGGTACATCGCCGCCACGCCCCCGGGCGACGACGCCGGGCGCGTGCACCGCCACCGGGTGTCCTCGGCGGCCGAGCCCGGCGTCGCGACGCGAGTCATGGCGCACCTGGACGAGCTGTCCATGCTCGTCAAGCGGGTGGAACCGGATGGCACCCTGCATGTGACCCAGCTGGGCACGATGTATCCCGGCAACTTCGGCCTCGGCCCGGTCGCCGTGCTCGGCGAGCACGAGACGCTGACCGCGGTATTGACGCTCGGCTCCGAACACACCACCCAGGAGAGCCAGCGGATCTGGCAGACCAAGCCCGACCAGGGCGACAAGGCGCTGGACTGGGACCACGTCTACGTCTTCACGGGGCTGAGCACCGACGAATTGGAGGTCGCCGGGGTGCGCCCGGGCACCCGCGTGTGCGTCGACCGCACCAAGCGGACGCTCGTCGAATTCGGCGGTTACCTGGGCTGCTACTTCCTCGACGACCGCGCCGCGGCGACCGCCCTGCTGCGCGCCGCACGCCTGTTGCGCGAGCGCGCCCAACGGCCCGTCGACGACGTGTATCTCGTGTTCACCACCAACGAGGAGATCGGCGGGGTGGGCGGGACGTACGCCAGCGGGTCGCTGCCCGGCACCCTCACCCTGGCCCTCGAGGTCGGCCCCACCGAGCGCGAGTACGGCACCAGCGTCACCGGCGGCCCCATCGTCGGCTACAGCGACGCGTTGTGCGTCTACGACAAGGACGTCGCCGACCGGCTGATGGGCATCGCCGCCGGCCTTGGGTTGTCCCCGCAGGCGGCGGTGTTGGGCGCCTTCGAATCCGACGCGTCGCACTCGAAGGCCAACGGGCTGACACCGCGTGCGGGTCTGCTGTGCGTGCCCACGCTGAGCACGCACGGCTATGAAGTCATCTCGCGCAGCGCCATCGACGACATGGCGTCGATCATCGCCGAGTTCGTGCTGCAGCCCGGTGCGCATGCCCGGGACGAAGACTAATGCGGCCCCAAAAATTGCCTGAACATTGACTAAGAGGCGCGTGGCGGCGCCGGGCGCGTCGGAATACCCGTCCTACGGTCGACGGATGAACGTTGACTACTACCTGCAGAAGGTGCCGGTCGAGTCGGTGCGGCCGGGCTTTTCGCTCGCCATCGGTGAACGCGGTGACTATCGCCTGTTCCGGGTGGAATGCACGCAGATGACACAGCGCAGCGGTCAGCCGGTGATGTTCACGCTCACCTCCGAGGCCCTCGACGGCGGTGCCCCGTGGGTACTCGAGTGCGAGGCGGGCACGCCGGTGGTCCGGGTGCTCGGCGTGTGCAAGGCGGCTTCCTAGTCCCGTCAGCCCGGCTTTGCCGCGGCAACGAACTGCAGCGCGCGCTGGGTCTGCTGCTCGATGTCGATCAGCCCGGCCGACGAGAACAGGTCGACGAAGGCGTGCCGGTCGAACATCGAGAGCCCGATGACGCGGGCACCGGCGGTCATCGCGTGCCGGATGCCCGGCAGGTCGGGGACGTAGCTGGTGAGGACCGCGATCCGGCCCCCCGGCTTGAGCACCCGCACCATTTCGCGTGCGACGCGGAACGGTTCGGGCATCAGGTACAGCGCGCCGAAGCAGCAAAGCGCGTCGAACGTCGCGTCGGTGAACGGCAACGCGCGGGCGTCGCCGCGCACGTAGCAGGTCCGCGGGGCGCTGTTGTCCAGGACGGCCCGCGTGAGCATCGGCTCGGAGATGTCGAAGCCGACCGCGAGTCCGCCATCCGGTAGTTGTTCTGCCAGCGAGCCGGTGAAGTTGCCTGGGCCGCAGGCGACGTCGAGCAGTCGGTGCGCGGTGGACAGCCGAAGCGCCGACGCCGCGCGCCGCTGCTCGGCGCCCGTGGTGACACCGCTGGCCGCGTAGAACGCGGCCGGGCGCCACAGCCGTTCGTAGACCGTGGCGACCAGGGGGCTGTTCATGGCGCGCTGCGCGAGCGTCGGGGCCGGCGAGCTCGTCGATTCGCCCAGTACGTCGAGGAATCCGTGCCGCGGCACGGCGGGCTCGGTCAGCAGACCCCGGGTCAATTCGACTGCGTCCTGGCTCATTTCGTCGCTTTCGTTCGGGCGTGCACGCGTCGGGATAATCCGCAGGTGAATCCCCATTTTTCCGCCGATCCGGCTGCTACGCTAAGGCTCTTCGTGAGAGGCGACGCAGTGGGCCTCACGCAGCCAACGGACGGGGTTAGCACGTGACGCACATTTCGCCGGCGATCGCGGGACGCGCGTCGGCAGGCTGAGCGGATTGCGTTGACAGTGCATCCCTCGCCCCGTCCCCGGATCCGCGCACGTGCGCCGCTGCGGATTTCGTTCGCGGGCGGCGGCACCGACGTACCGCCGTTCCCGGCCACCGAGGGCGGCTGCGTCCTGTCCGCGACCATCGACCGGTATGCGCAGGGATCGCTCACCCCGCGCACCGATCGCATGGTCACCATCGAGTCGGTGGACTTCAAGACCACTACCGAGATGAGGCTCGACAGCGAGATCCTTTACGACGGCAGCCTGGATCTGATCAAGGCCGCCGTGCGCCGGTTCGGTAGGGAGGGCACGGACGGCTACGACCTGGTGCTGCGCTCCAGCGCTCCGCCGGGCTCGGGGCTGGGCTCCTCGTCGACGATGATGGTCGCGCTGACGGGCCTGCTCGCCGAGCACTACGGCGTGCCGATGGGCGAGTACGAGACCGCGCAGTTGGCCTGTGCCATCGAGCGGGAGGACTTGGGCATCACGGGCGGCATGCAGGACCTGTACGCGGCCACGTTCGGGGGGTTCAACTTCATCGAGTTCACCGACCGCGTGATCGTCAACCCGCTGCGCGTCCGGGAGGAGACCGCGTTCGAGCTCGAACTGAGTCTGCTGCTGTGCTTTACGGGCATCACCCGGGACTCCGCCCGGGTGATCGAGGACCAAACGCGGCGCGCCGTCACCGGCGCCGACGACACGCTGGCCGGGCTGCGGGCCCAAAAGGAGTTGGCGGTGGCGATGAAGGCCGCCCTGCTCACCAACAAGCTGAACGATTTCGGCGCCCTGCTCGGCGAGGCCTGGATTCAGAAGAAGCGCATGTCGCCCTACATCACCAACGAGCGCATCGACGAGCTCTACGACCTGGCGCTGAAAAACGGCGCCCTGGGCGGCAAGATCACCGGAGCCGGCGGTGGTGGTTACATCCTGTTGTTCTGCGACTTCGCCAAGAAGCACCGCCTCATCGAAAGCCTGGAGTCGGCCGGCGCCAGCATCACCGAATTCGCTTTCGAGAGCAAAGGATTGACCACATGGCAGGCATGAGCACCTCGGATGTCGTCACGCCAAGCGTCGAACTGGTCCAGGAGCGGTTGGCGGAGACGATCGCCGTCAAGCAGGAGATGCTGGCGGGCGGGATCGCCGCGCAGACCGTCGAGATCGCGCGACTGATGATCGAGTCGCTGCGTTCGGGCGGAAAGGTGATCTTCTTCGGCAACGGCGGATCCGCGCAGGATGCCGGGCATCTGGCCGCGGAGCTGATGGGCCGCTTCGCTTTTGACCGGCCGGGCCTGGCCGCGATCAGCCTGCCGGACGCGACGGCGGCGATGACGGCGATCGGCAACGACTATTCCTACGACGAGGTGTTCGCCCGCCAGGTGCTCGCCGCCGGCCGCGCGGGCGACGTCGTGGTCGGCCTCACTACGTCGGGCAACTCGCCGAACGTCGTCCGGGCGCTGGAGGCGGCCGCCGATGCCGGGATGACGACGGTGGCGCTCACCGGTGCGCGCGGCGGGAAGGTGGCCGAGGTCGCCGAGTTCTGCATCCGTGTCCCGACCGACAACACCGGGCGGGTCCAGGAGGCTTGCCTGCACCTGGGCCACTCGATCTGCGAGATGGTCGAAGCGGCGCTGTTTCCCCGGCCCCACTGACGCCGTCGCGAGGATGGCCGATTTTCGCAAGGTCCGCACCGTGTTCCTGGACCGGGACGGGACGATCAACGTCAAGGCCGCCGACGGCGAATACGTCACGGCGCCCGAGGAATTGGTCCTCCTGCCCGGCGCGGCCAAGGCGGTGGCCGCCCTGAACGCGGCCGGCCTGCGCACCGTCCTGGTGACCAATCAGCGTTGGCTGTCCGAACCGGCCGCGGACGCGGCGGGCTTCACCGCCGTCCAGGACCGGCTGGAGCGGCTCCTCGCGGACGAGGGCGCCCGCCTGGACGCGGTGTACCACTGCCCGCACGCGGCCGCCAGCTGCGACTGCCGCAAGCCCGGCGCCGGCATGCTGGTGCGGGCGGCGCGCGAGCTCGGTTTCGCTCTGGCCGAGTCGGTGATGATCGGGGACAGCGAGAGCGACATGCTGGCGGGCCGCGCGGCCGGCACGGCTACCGTCCTGCTCCGCGCCGGCGGCGCGGAGGCGGACGGCGCCGACGCGGTTGCCGACGATCTGGCGGCGGCCGTGCGACTCATCTTGAGCGGCCGGGAATCCGGACTCGCGTAAACCGTTGCGCCACCGCGCGAATCACCAGCGCCAGCGCGAACGGCAGATCGTCGCGAAGATACCTGCGCGCCAGGCGCCGCGGCTCGAGCGCCAGCCGGTGCACCCACTCCAATCCCAGCCGTTGCAGCACGGGCGACGCGCGGCGGACAATCCCGGCGGCCATCGCGATGCCCCCACCGCAGGCGAGGCACCAGGCGCCCGGAAGTTCCTCGCGCAGCAGCTCGATCAGGCGCTCCTGCCGGGGGAAGCCCAAGCCCACGAACACCAGATCGGGTGCGGCGGCCGCAACGGACGCGACCACGCGGCGGGCCCCTTCCTCGGTCTTGTCGAAGCCGAATTCCGGCGAGCACGTCCCGGCGACGCGCAGGTTGCCGGACCGCGCCGCCAGCGCCCCGGCCGCCCGTTCCGGCACCCCTTCGGCGCCGCCGAGGAGGTACACCGACCTGCCGTCGGCGGCCGCCGCGGCGCACAGCGGAGAGATCAACGACGACCCGGCGACGCGCTCGGGCAGCCCGTCGCCCTGGGCTCGCGCCGCCCACACCAGCGGCATCCCGTCCGCGACGACGAGGGACGCCCGGGCGACGAGATCGGCGAGTTCGGGGCTGCGGGCGGCGGCGCGGGCCACATCGACGTTCACCGGCACAATCCAGCCGCCCCGGCCGGCGGCCCAGGCCGCCCGCACGGTGTCGACGACCTGCCGCTCAGTCAGGGCATCGAACCAGAGGCCGCCCACCCGCACCTTGCGCGGCCCGGCACCGGTCGGGCGCGGTGAACTGCGGTGGGCTCGGCTCACCCGCTCATCATGCCCCGCGGCCTGGCGGACACCCACGGGCGACGCGCGCTCCTTGCCGCGGCCGGAACCCAGCCCATAACCTGGGCAGCATCCGACCGCGGCCAGGGGACTCGGCCTGGCGCGGTAGACGACGGCGACGCAGGCGGGCAGGTCATGGCAGAGCGGCGGTCATCGCGACGCGCAGACCCGCGCCGTGAGGGCATGAACGGCGGGCTATCGCGGTGGCCTTGACCGGCGCGCGGGCCGACGAGCTGGCGGCGATGGACATCTTCGAGGGGTGTCCGACCGCCGATCTGGCGCCGCTGGCCGCGTCGCTGCAACCGCTGCGCGCCGCGCCCGGCCAGGTGCTGATGCAGCAGGGCGA
>NZ_LZKD01000073.1:0-686 GCF_001668695.1 Mycobacterium sp. E2497 | reverse complement strand
GCGTCGTCGTGTTCGTCCCGGACGTCGCCGACGATCTCTTCGATCAGGTCCTCGACGGTCACCATGCCCGCGGTGCCGCCGTATTCGTCCACGACCATCGCGGTCTGCAGGCTGTTGCCGCGGATCTCGGCCATGACCGCGTCGCCGTCCAGCGTCGAGGGCACCACGGGCACGGGCTGCGCCACCGTGGTCAGCGGCGTGCGCGCCCGGTCGGCCGCCGGAATCGCGAGCACCTGCTTGACGTGCACGATGCCGACGGTTTCGTCGAGGTCGCCGTCGACGATCGGGAAGCGGGAGTACCCCGACTCCGCGGCCGCGGCCACCAGGTCGGCGACGGTGTCGTCGGTCTGCAGCGCCACGATCTTCGACCGGGGGGTCATCAGTTCCTCGGCGGTCAGGGTGCCGAACTGCAGCGAGCGCCGTACCAGCGAGGCGGTGGCCGCATCCAGGGAGCCGCTGCGCGCCGACGAGCGCACCAACGAGATCAGTTCCTGCGGCGACCGAGCCGAGCGCAGCTCCTCGGCGGGCTCGATGCCCAGCTGGCGGACGATCCAGTTCGCCACGCCGTTCGTCAGCCGGATCGCCGGGGTGAACAGCGTCGAGAACAGCAGCTGAACGCCGACCACGGCCCGCGCGGTGGACAGCGGCCGGGCGAGGGCCAGGTATTTGGGGACCAGCTCGCCGAA
>NZ_LZKD01000072.1:0-10389 GCF_001668695.1 Mycobacterium sp. E2497 | reverse complement strand
GCCCAGCAACGCCTTGGCGTCGTCGGCAAGACGATCAACGACCTCTTCGGTGCGGTGACCATCGTCAACCCGGGCGGCTCCTACACCCTGGCCACCGAGCACAGCCCACTGCCGCTCGCGCTGCACAACGGCCTGGCCGTTCCCATTCGCGTGCGCCTGCAGGTCGACGCCCCGCCCGGGATGACGGTCACCGACGTCGGCCAGATCGAATTGCCGCCGGGGTATCTACCGCTGCGGGTGCCGATCGAGGTGAACTTCACCCAGCGGGTCGCCATCGACGTGACGCTGCGAACCCCCGACGGCCTGCGGCTGGGCGAACCGGTGCGCCTGTCGGTGCATTCCAACGCCTACGGCAAGGTGCTGTTCGCGATCACCATGACGGCCGCGGCCGTGCTGGTGCTGCTGGCCGGACGCCGCCTTTGGCACCGCTTCCGCGGCCAGCCCGACCGGGCCGACCTCGACCGGCCCGACCCACCCGGCACCGGATCCGCGGGCCTGCACGCGAAGGCCGACGATCGGGTCGAACAAGAGCACCGAGTATGAATTCCGTCGACCGGCAGGCCGCACAGCGACAGCACCGCCTGCCACAGCCGCCGCGGCGGCCCCGGGTTCCCGGCTCGCCGCCCACGGGTCCCCTGCCTCCAGTCCCCGCGGGCGTCGATCGCCGGCGGCCCGAGCTGTCCGACGCCGCCCTGGTGTCGCGGTCCTGGGCGATGGCCTTCGCCACGCTGGTAAGCCGGCTCACCGGGTTCGCCCGGGTCGTGCTGCTGGCGGCCATCCTCGGCGCCGCGCTGTCCAGCGCCTTCTCGGTGGCCAACCAGTTGCCGAACCTGGTGGCCGCGCTGGTGCTGGAGGCGACCTTCACCGCCATCTTCGTGCCGGTGCTGGCCCGCGCCGAGCAGAGCGACCCCGACGGCGGCGCGGCGTTCGTGCGCCGGCTGGTCACGCTGACCACCGCGCTGCTGCTGGTGGCGACCGTATTGTCCGTGCTCGCCGCGCCGCTGCTGGTGCGGCTCATGCTCGGCCGCGACCCGCAGGTCAACGAGCCGCTGACCACCGCCTTCGCCTACCTGCTACTCCCCCAGGTACTCGCGTACGGGCTCACGTCGGTATTCATGGCGATCCTGAACACGCGCAACGTGTTCGGGCCGACCGCCTGGGCGCCGGTGGTCAACAACGTCGTCGCCCTGGCGACCCTCGCGGTGTACGCGGCCGTCCCCGGCGAACTCTCCGTCGACCCCGTCCGGATGGGCAACACCAAGCTGCTGGTCCTCGGCATCGGCACCACGCTGGGCGTCTTCGCGCAAACCGCCGTCCTGCTGGTGGCGCTGCGCAGACAACGCATCGACCTGCGCCCCCTGTGGGGAATCGACGACCGCCTCAAGCGCTTCGGCACCATGGCCGCCGCGATGGTGCTCTACGTGTTGATCAGCCAGCTCGGCCTGGTGGTCGGCAACCAGATCGCCAGCACGGCCGCCGCCTCCGGCCCGGCGATCTACAACTACACCTGGCTGGTCCTCATGCTGCCGTTCGGCATGATCGGCGTCACCGTCCTGACCGTGGTCATGCCGCGGCTGAGCCGCAACGCCGCCGCCGACGACACCGCGGCCGTGCTCGCCGACCTGTCGTTGGCCACCCGCCTGACATTGATCACGCTGATCCCGATCGTGGCCTTCATGACCGTCGGCGGTCCCGCGATCGGCAGCGCACTGTTCGCCTATGGCCACTTCGGCGGGGTCGACGCCGGGTACCTGGGCGCCGCGATCGCCCTGTCGGCGTTCACGCTGATCCCCTACGGCCTGGTGCTGCTCCAGCTGCGCGTCTTCTACGCACGCGAGCAGCCCTGGACGCCGATCGTGATCATCCTCGTCATCACGGCCGTCAAGATCGTCGGATCCGTGCTGGCGCCGCACGTCACCCATGACCCCAAGCTGGTGGCCGGATACCTGGGGCTGGCGAACGGCCTCGGCTTTGTGGCGGGCGCGCTCATCGGTTACCTCCTGTTGCGGCACACCCTGCTGCCCACCGGCGGCCACCTGATCGGCGGGGGTGAGCTGCGCACCATCCTGGTGACGATCACCGCCTCCATGCTGGCCGGACTGGTGGCCCACGTGGCCGACCGGCTGTTGCGGCTCGATCTGCTGACCGCGCACGGCGGCGGCGCGGGCTCGTTACTGCGCCTGCTCATCCTGGCGGTCATCATGCTGCCGATCATGGCCGCGGTCATGCTGCGCGCACACGTCCCGGAGGCCCAGGCCGCCCTGGACGCCGTCCGGCGCCGCCTCGGCGGCCGCATGCCGGTTCCCCGTAAACCGGTGACAGCGGATCAATCGTCTCGCCGGTCCCCGGTCACGTACCCTGAGCAGAGGAATTCGTCCCCGCCTGGGGTAAATGCGGTCCAGGAGCCGATCCGGCGCAGACCTCCGGAGCGGGCAACCCCAGCCCGGATAGCGAAAGGACCGGAGGTGACCGACCGCCCTGTCGAGAGCGCCGCGTCGGGTGCCGAGCTGCCACGACCGGTCGCCGACGACTTCCAACCCGACATCCCGGCCGGCCGTGAGCCCGAGCCGCCGACGTCGCGTCCGTCCGACCAGCGCAACGGCGACGTCGCGCATGACGCGCGGCGCGGGCCCGCCCCGTTCGACGCGCCCCGCGACCGCGGAGGGGATCCGCCCGGAGACGACGTCCATCTGGTCCCCGGGGCCCGCATCGCCGGTGGCCGCTACCGGCTGTTGGTCTTCCACGGCGGCGCCCCGCCCCTGCAGTTCTGGCAGGCCCTGGACACCGCCCTCGACCGACAGGTCGCGCTGACCTTCGTCGACCCCGACGGGGCGTTGCCCGACGACGTGCTGCAGGAGATCCTGTCCCGCACCCTGCGGCTCAGCCGCATCGACAAGCCGGGCATCGCCCGGGTGCTCGACGTCGTCCACACCGGCCACGGCGGCCTGGTGGTCTCCGAGTGGGTGCGGGGCGGTTCGCTGCAGGAGGTGGCCGACACCGCGCCGTCTCCGGTCGGCGCCGTGCGGGCCATGCAGTCGCTGGCGGCGGCTGCTGACGCGGCCCACCGGGCGGGCGTCGCGCTGTCGATCGACCACCCGAGCCGGGTTCGCGTCAGCATCGAGGGCGACGTCGTACTCGCCTACCCGGCGACCATGCCCGACGCCAACCCGCAGGGTGACATCCGCGGTATCGGCGCCGCGCTGTATGCCTTGCTGGTCAATCGCTGGCCGCTCACGGAGTCGAGCGTGCGTAGCGGCCTGGCCCCGGCCGAGCGCGACTCGGCGGGCCAGCCGGTCGAACCGATGGTCATCGACCGCGAGATCCCCTTCCAGATTTCGGCCGTCGCGGTGCGGGCGGTCCAAGAGGATGGCGGGATACGCAGCGCCTCAACGCTTTTGAACTTGCTCCAGCAAGCGACCGCGGTGGCCGACCGGACCGAGGTGCTGGGCCCGATCGATGATTCGCCGTCGCCGGCCGCCCCCCGCGTCGCCCCCGATCAAGACGAAGGCGCAATCCTGGCGCGCCGGCGCCGCAACGTGTTGATCGGCGTCGGCGCGGGCCTCGTCGTGATCGTGGTAGCGCTGTTGGTCCTGGCGTCGGTGGTGAGCAAGATCTTCGGCAACGTCGGCGGCGGCCTGAACAAGGACGAGCTCGGGCTCAACGGCCCCTCCTCGTCCACCTCGTCGTCCGCCCCGAGTTCCGCGGCCTCCGGCAGCATCGTCAAACCGATCAAGGCGACCGTCTACTCCCCCGACGGCGATGCCGACAACGCGGGCACGGCCGGCCAGGCCATCGACGGTGACCCGTCCACCGCCTGGGCGACCGAGGTCTACACCGACGCCGTCCCGTTCCCGAGCTTCAAGCAGGGCGAAGGCCTGATGCTGCAGCTGCCCAACCCGACCGTGGTCGGACAGGTCACCATCGACACGCCCAGCACCGGTACCAAGGTCGAGATCCGCTCGTCGGCGACGGCGTCGCCGGCCACCCTCAACGACACCACCGTGCTCGCGCAGGCCTTCACGCTCAAGCCCGGCCACAACGTCATCCCGGTCCGGGCAGGCTCCCCCACGTCGAACCTGCTGGTGTGGATCTCCACCCTCGGGACGACGAACGGTAAGAGCCAGGCGGGCTTCTTCGAGATCACGGTCCAGGCCGCGTCCTGACGGACGGCGCTCACACCGCCGTGCCGCGGTGAAGTGCCGCCCCGCAGCCGATTGGATACTGTCCGGCCGTGGGCTCCCGGGGAGACATTCAGCGCGAACGTAGCGACGCCGAGCTGCTGGCAGCCCACGTCGCCGGCGACCGTCACGCCTTCCGGGAGTTGTTCCTTCGCCACCAACGACAGCTGCACCGGCTGGCCCGCCTCACGACGCGCACGCCCGAAGATGCCGAGGATGCGCTGCAGGACGCAATGCTTTCGGCCCACCGCGGCGCGGGCGCGTTCCGGCACGACGCCGCCGTCGGCAGCTGGCTGCACCGCATCGTCGTCAACGCCTGTCTGGACCGGTTGCGGCGCACGAAGGCCCACCCCACCGTCCCGCTCGAGGACGTCTTCCCGGTGCCCGATCGGACAACCCAGGTCGAGACCGCGATGGTGGTGCAGCGCGCCTTGATGCGGCTTCCCGTCGAGCAGCGGGCGGCCGTGGTGGCCGTCGACATGCAGGGCTACTCGGTCGCCGACACCGCCGCGCTGCTGGGCGTCGCCGAAGGCACCGTCAAGAGCCGCTGCGCGCGGGCCCGGGTGCGCCTCGCCGAGCTGCTCGGCTACCTCAAAACCGTCCCCGACCCGGCCCCGCCCGTGGCCGTCAAGCAGCGCATGACGGACACTGGGGCGGATGGATGAAGCCGACCACCAAGCCGACGAACCGCCCCTGACGGCCGAGCTTCTTGCCGACCTGCAGGCCGGCCTGCTGGACGACGAATCCGCGGCCCGCCTGCGCCAACGGGTTCGCAACGACCCGGAGGCCCAGCAGATGCTGCGCGCCCTCAATCGAGTGCGGTGCGACGTCGCCACCCTTGGCGCCGAACCGGCACCCGACGTCGCGCCGGAGGTCACCGCCCGGATTTCGGCGGCGCTCGAATCCGCGAAGGCGGGCCCGCCCGCCGCGCACTCGGCTCGGCCGCGGGCGCGGCCCGGGCGCGTGGTGGCCGCGGTGGCCGGCGTCGCCGCGATGCTCGCGGCGATCGGCGTGGGAACCGCGGCGCTGATCACCGCGCCCCAGCCCGCCCCCAGCACCCCGGTCACCGCCGAGCACATCACGGTGTCCACGCCGCCCATGGTGATCCCTCTGTCGCAGCAGGAGATCCTCGGCCTGCTCACCCAAACCGCGGACTACGGCCCGCTCGGCGACCCGGCCCGGCGCACCTCATGCCTCACCGGTCTCGGTTATCCGTCGGCGACACAGGTGCTGGGCGCGCGCCGGGTGGAGATCAACGCCCGCCCCGGCGTCGTGCTGGTGGTGGCCGGTGACAGTCCGCACACCCTCGCGGTCTACGCCGTCGCGCTCAACTGCAACGCCGCCGATACCGGCTTGTTGGCCAGCACCCAGGTCCCGGGCCCTTAGGGTGATGCACGGGTGTCCGACGCGCCGGGGAACAGCGGTGCCTACGCTGGCGTTTGTAGGAATCCAGGGACGATCGTTTGGAAGGGTTCTATGACCGCCGACACTGTGCACGACGTGATCATCATCGGTTCGGGGCCTGCCGGGTACACCGCGGCGCTGTATACGGCCCGGGCGCAGCTGGCGCCGGTGGTGTTCGAGGGGACGTCGTTCGGTGGGGCGTTGATGACCACCACCGAGGTGGAGAACTTTCCCGGGTTTCGCGACGGCATCACCGGTCCGGAGTTGATGGATCAGATGCGGGAGCAAGCCCTGCGTTTCGGGGCCGATCTGCGGATGGAAGACGTCGAGTCGGTGTCGCTGGACGGGCCGGTCAAGTCGGTCACGACCGCCGAGGGCGAGACCGTCCGCGCCCGGTCGGTGATCTTGGCCATGGGCGCGGCGGCGCGCTACCTAAGGGTGCCCGGTGAGCAGGAGCTGCTGGGGCGGGGCGTGAGCTCGTGTGCGACCTGTGACGGGTTCTTCTTCAAGGATCAAGACATCGCGGTCATCGGTGGTGGCGACTCGGCGATGGAGGAAGCCACCTTCCTGACCCGGTTCGCGCGCAGCGTCACCCTGGTGCACCGCCGCGACGAATTCCGCGCCTCGCGCATCATGCTCGAACGCGCCCGGGCGAACGAGAAGATCACCGTCCTGACCAACAAGGCCGTGCTGGGGGTCGACGGGGATCAGACGGTGACGGGTTTGCGGATGCGCGACACCGTCACCGGGGAGGAAGCCACCCTGCCGGTCACCGGTGTCTTCGTGGCGATCGGCCACGACCCGCGCTCGGAGCTGGTGCGCGACGTCCTCGACACCGACCCCGAGGGTTACGTGTTGGTCCAGGGCCGCACCACCGCCACCTCGATCGACGGGGTGTTCGCCGCCGGCGACTTGGTGGACCGCACCTACCGCCAGGCCATCACCGCCGCCGGCAGTGGTTGCTCGGCGGCCATCGACGCCGAACGCTGGCTGGCCGACCACGTCGAATCGAGTTCGGCCGCCCAGAGTGACGCCACCGAATTTCCTGGCAGTACCGAGATGATTGGAGCACCTCAATGACCGACGCCGAAAAAGCCGGGGCCACAATCGAAGTCTCTGACGCATCCTTCTCCACGGAGGTGCTGTCCAGCAATAAGCCTGTGCTTGTTGACTTTTGGGCGACATGGTGCGGGCCCTGCAAGATGGTGGCGCCGGTTCTCGAAGAAATCGCCAGCGAGCGGGCCGCGCAGCTCACCGTGGCCAAGCTCGACGTGGACGCCAATCCGGTGACCGCACGTGACTTCCAAGTCGTGTCGATCCCCACGATGATCCTGTTCAAGGACGGCCAGCCGGTCAAGCGAATCGTCGGCGCCAAAGGCAAGGCCGCCCTGCTGCGTGAACTCTCGGACGCGGTGCCCAACCTCAGCTGATCGCGATTTGAATTCTCCGCACCACCCCCCACGTTCGGCCTGGGGTTTTCCCGAATCTGCGATGCGTCTGCGACAATAACGGTTAGCTGTTGCCCAGATGCGAGCCTGTCAGTGTGTCCCGGAGGGCCTTTGGTATGTCGAGTCCGCGCCGTGAATACGGCGATGCGCTGCGCTGTGGTGACCGCAGTGCGGCCGTGACCGAAATCCGGGCTACGTTGGCCGCATTAGGGCTGCTCGACAGCCTTGAAGACGACCTCGCGACCGGCCGGCACGTGCCCGCCGAACTCTTCGACACCGAACTCGACCAGGCGGTGCGCGCCTTCCAGCAGCACCGCGGTCTCTTGGTCGACGGCATCGTCGGCGAGGCCACGTATCGGGCGTTGAAGGAGGCTTCCTACCGGCTCGGTGCGCGCACCCTGTATCACCAATTCGGCGCCCCGCTCTACGGCGACGACGTCGCCACCCTGCAGGCCCGCCTGCAAGACCTCGGCTTCTACACCGGACTGGTCGATGGGCACTTCGGGCTGCAGACCCACAACGCGCTGATGTCGTACCAACGCGAGTACGGGCTGGCCGCCGACGGCATCTGTGGGCCAGAAACGTTGCGCTCCTTGTATTTTCTGAGCTCACGCGTCACGGGCGGCTCGCCGCATGCGATCCGCGAGGAAGAACTGGTCCGCCGATCGGGCCCCAAGCTGTCGGGTAAGCGGATCATCATCGACCCCGGCCGCGGCGGCACCGACCTCGGCGAGCTGATGCACGGCCCCGCAGGGCCGGTCAGCGAAGCGGATGTGTTGTGGGACTTGGCAAGCCGGCTCGAGGGGCGGATGACGGCCATCGGGATGGAAACCTTCCTGTCGCGGCCGGTCAACCGCAGCCCGTCCGACGCCGAACGCGCCGCCACCGCCAACAACGTCGGCGCCGATCTGATGATCAGCCTGCGCTGTGAGAACCAGCCCAGCCCCGCGGCCAATGGCGTCGCCTCCTTTCATTTCGGGAACTCGCACGGGTCGGTGTCCACGATCGGGCGCAACCTGGCCGACTTCATCCAACGAGAAGTCGTGGCGCGCACCGGGTTACGGGATTGCCGCACGCATGGCCGGACGTGGGACCTGTTACGCCTGACCCGCATGCCGACGGTGCAGGTTGACGTCGGTTACATCACCAATCCGCACGACCGCGCGATGTTGATCTCGACGCAAACGCGGGATGCCATCGCCGAAGGGATTCTCGCCGCGGTCAAGCGGCTGTACCTGCTGGGCAAGAACGACCGCCCCACGGGCACGTTCACCTTCGCCGAACTGCTGGCCCACGAACTCTCCGTGGAGCGGACCAGCCGGCTCGGCGGCCCCTAGCCGATTTCGGCCCCGCGCAACGTATTTCCCGCCACTGAACCGGCGCCGACCGGCTCTTGCAGCTGCGCGTTCTCCAGCAGGCGTTCCAAAGCCGCCTCGACTTCGGCCTTCCAGCCCAGGCCCTTGTCCAACTCGAGCCGCAGCCGCGGGAAGTACGGATGTGGCGCCACCACAACGAAACCCGCATCCTGCAAGAACTCCGCGTCGATCACGCAGTGGTCCACCGAGCAGTCACCGACGGCCTCCAGCACCGGCCGCACGTCCGGGCTCGCCGCCAGCGGATCCTGCAGTTCCGAAGCCGCCGGTGTGCGCCCGAAGGCTTCCAGTGCCCGGACACCACGCCGCACCAGCTCGTCGATCACCCGGGCCAGGAGGCCGTGCGGAAGATCGTCGCCGTCCTGCCCCGGCTCAATGCCCATCGACGTCAGCAGCACCGCATCCGCGGAGACCGGCGCGGTGGGAAAGCGCTGCGCCCGCGGCACGGCCCGCGGCGGCGCGTAGAACACATAGCCAAGGCACGGCGGCTCGCTTTGGCTCCGCTCGTCCGACGGCGCGGTGGCGACCTGGCCACACGAGCCCCACTCCAGCATGACCATCGACAGCCAGGCTTCCTTCTCGAATTCCGGGTCGGCGAGATGGTCCTGGTTACCGAGCGTCGCCGGATCGACCTCCCAGTACACGCAGCGGCGAGCATGCTTGGGAAGCTGTTCGAAGGCCTCGAGGCGCAGCGGGGTGATTCGAGCGGACACTAGCCTCCTGGCTCCTGTGCGGTACTGCAGCCAATTGCACCGGCAACTTCTCCAGGATAAGAGAGTGGGTCGCCATCGGGCCAGCTTTGCCGTCGAGGCGCCGATCACGGCCCCACGACGCTGGAAGCGTTACCGTCCCCACCGGTTCGTTACCGAAAATCTTTGGAACGCACGCGTTTTCGTAATCCTACGGCAGAGAACGCCCGTTGTTTGCCGCTTCGGTGTCACAGTGACGTAATTACAGGGTATGGCTGGTCAGGCCTGCGCGGCGGTCATCATGTCGACAATTCGCTGCAAATCGTCCACCGAGCCGAATTCCACCACGATCTTCCCCTTGCGCTTGCCCAGGCTCACCGTCACTCGTGTGTCGAAGGCGTTGGACAGCCGCTCGGCGACTTCCTGGAGCCCCGGCATCTGGATCGGCTTGCGCCGCTGGGGCGCCGGGGCGCTGGTGCCGGCGCGGTTGGCCAGCGTCACCGCCTCCTCGGTCGCCCGCACCGACAGCCCCTCGGCGACGATGCGGCTGGCAAGTTCCTCTTGCGCCTCGGGCCCGGCTTCCAGCGAGAGGAGGGCGCGGGCATGGCCGGCCGACAGCACGCCGGCGGCCACCCGCCGCTGCACGGGGATGGGCAGTTTGAGCAACCGGATCATGTTGGTGATCAACGGCCGCGAGCGGCCGATGCGCGACGCGAGTTCATCGTGGGTGACGCCGAACTCGTCGAGCAATTGCTGGTATGCCGCCGCCTCTTCCAAGGGGTTCAGCTGTACCCGGTGGATGTTCTCCAGGAGGGCATCGCGCAGCAGGTTGTCGTCACCGGTCTCGCGCACGATGGTGGGGATGGTGGCCAGCCCGGCCTCTTGGGCTGCCCGCCAGCGCCGCTCCCCCATCACGATCTGATACCGCGGACCGGTCTTGGCGCCCGGGACCGCGCGCACCACAATCGGCTGCAACAGACCGAATTCGCGAATGGAGTGCACCAGCTCGGAGAGCGCCTCGTCGTCGAACACCTGCCGTGGCTGGCGCGGGTTGGGCTCGATGTCGCCCGGTGCGATTTCGCGATAGACCGCGCCGGCCGGGGCCAGGTCCGGTCCCGGTCCGCCGATCAAGACGTCCGCTGCGGCGTCGCCCATCCGCGGACCGAGGGTCGCGGGACCCGAGTCCCCCTCGGCGGGACCGGTCGGGATCAGCGAAGCCAGGCCCCGGCCGAGGCCGCCCTTCTTGCGTAACGGCTGCGTCATGGTCGTCCCTTCACGGATGGTGGTCAATCACGTT